>DASUFX010000117.1:0-7805 GCA_036274355.1 Kofleriaceae bacterium
GGGTTCGTCGCAAGACCGGCGGTCGACCGCGCCTCGTGCTTGCGGTCGACAAGCAACCGATGCAGCTGCCGCTCGGCTACACGATCGTGGACCTCGAAGACATCTTGGCGCCGGGCGCGTACCTGCTCGATATCGTCGACGCAAAAGGTGAGCTGCTTGGACTTACGATCGGCGCCTCCATCGGGCAGCTTCGCAACGGCGACGCCAGTGGCGGCGACGAGGACGGCGAGACACCGACGATGGCACCGCTTCTGCCATCCACTGGCAGCGAGACGCGGCTCGTTCTCGAAGCGAACGTGCGTGCGACCCAGATGGCGTTCCAGCACAACCAGAAGACGCTCGAGCTCGGGCTGCGCATGGCAGAGACGCTGCGCGACGGCGTCCATGTCCTCGCCGATGCACAGGCAGAGTGGATCAAGTCTCTCTCTTCAGCGCGCGGTTTCTTTCGCAATGCCGCGCCACCGCCGCCCGCATTGCCGTCGCCGGCACCCTCCAAGGACGAAGACGAGGACGACGAAGATGACGGCTACGAGGAAGGACCGTCCTCGCTCATCGAAACGGTTGGTCCACTGGTCGCGATGGCAGCCGAGAAGATCGCGACGACGATCATGCAGATCAAGATGGGCGGTGGCGGGGCGTCCACGGACGTGCAGTTTGGCGACCTATTCGATTGGCGTCGACCGGCGCAGCGGAACAGGGCGGCGCGCGAAAAGGCGGAGCGACCTCAGCTCGATGCAGCGGAGGCTGCTGCACCGCCGCTCGCAACAGCGCGCGCCAACACGCGAACGCTCGAAGCAATGGTCGAGGCTGACCCGAAGCTGAAGATGCACTTGTTCGCGATTATGGCGGCCCTGTCCGAGGAGGAGCGCCGTCACGCGCAGGCTGCTGCAAAAATCCTGTCCGACGAAGACCGGCTCGCATGGCTCAATTCGCTGAAGGCAATGAGCGTCTCAGATGCGGTGCAGCAGATCCGCGGGCTGATCGCGCAACCGGCGGCACAGACATGACGAGATCTCGTGCGCTCACCGTCGAGGACATCCCTGATCTCGTCGACGCCATCGTGCTCGCGCTCGAACAGCGTGGCATGCTCCCCGGCGGGAATCCGTCGCCGGGATTGGAAGACACCCGATGCGACAGAATGGAGAGAGAGTTCATGGACCGTACAGGCACCGCAACCGATGGCGTGTCGTGCTCCGTGGAGGAGGCGGCCGCCAAGAGGTTGTCTCGTTTTCGTCGGAAGCCGAAGCCAGGCAGTACAAGGCTGCCCTTAGCAAGCAGATCGAAGGCCGCACGGTGAGCGATGCCGTGCAGGAGCATGTGGTCTCGATGCGTGAGCGCGGATTGCGTAGCAACACCGTGACGCGTGCCGAATACCACCTGCGCAGCTTCTTCCACCTCGACGCCGAGGAGGATGGCAAGACGATTCCGTTCGCCAAGAGCGGCGGCTTGCTTGAAGACCTCAGTCCCCGCCGGTGTGAAGCCCTGTACCAGCAGCTCGCGAAGACGGTTTCCGTCGACACGCACCGCAATGCGCTTGCAGCTGCGAAGACGTTCGGCAAGTGCTGTGTGGACCGCGGCTGGATCCGGATCAATCCCGCGGTCGGCGTGAAGCCGTTCGGTCAACGGAATCGGGGGAAGAAGCAGCTACGTATTGACGAGGCACGCAGGCTCGTCGATCTCTGCATCAAGAAGGCGAATGCCGGTGATGATGCAGCGGTCGCGGTGCTTACGTCGTTGATGCTCGGCCTTCGTGCCTCCGAGGTGACCGATCGAGTGGTTCGCGATCTGGATGACGAAGGGCGTCTGCTCTGGATCGAGTTCGGCAAGACGAAGCGGTCGCGGCGCACGCTGGAGGTTCCGGCGATGCTGCGGCCGTACTTGCTCGCGCTCGCGAAAGGGAGGGCGCCGGACGAGCAGCTGATCACCCGGAAGCAGACCAAGCGCGGTAACAAGCGAGACCGCCACTGGCTTCTGCATTGGCTGCACGCGTACTGCGACGAGGCTTCGATCCCGAGCGTCTGCTCCCACAGCTTGCGCGGCCTTCACGCAACATTGGCGATGGAGGCGGGCCAGACCTCGCACGCGGTCGCGAGCGCGCTGGGCCACAGCACGCCTGCGGTCACTCACGCCCACTACATTGAAGCGGGCGCGAAACGGCGGGCGAGCACGCGCCGGGTAACGGGCAAGCTCGGCGATTCGGCTGCGAGCATGCGCCTGGTGGGTAACGGGTAATGAGCCCACCTGTTACCCGCGCGTCGAAAAGCCTTTTGGGGCTTTTGCAACGCCGCGTGTTTCTTCGTGCGATCGGGGGGACTCGAACCCCCACGGTGTTACCCACTGGAACCTGAATCCAGCGCGTCTACCAATTCCGCCACGATCGCTTAATTGTCAGTCCCCTCAGCGCAGGCTCCAGGGAGGCAGACTGATGCCACAAAACACGGGAGATCACAAGACCGCAGGAGGGCCTGTGGGAGCCAGAAACCTACCCATTTTCCGAGTGTGGGCAAGGAGTTGGTCGGCCCGGTCGCTTTACTCGGTTGGGCCTGTTCCGTACCATCGTTGAAGCGTCCCTTTCGAGCTTCGCGATGGCAAAGCTGATCGTCATTTCAGGTGAAGAGCGGCAGGAGTTCGAGCTCGCCGCCTTCAATACGATTGGTCGGCATCCCGACAACACGATCCAGATCCTGGATCGCATCATCTCGAAGGAGCACGCGCAGATTCAGAGGTCGGCGGACGGCCGGTTCTTGCTGCGTGACTTGCGCTCGCTCAACGGCACGTTCCTGCGCGGCGAGCGCGTCAGCGACCATTATTTGGCGGACGGCGACGAGTTCACGATGGGCTCGACCCGCATCGTGTTCGTCGACAAGCCGAAGGCCGACGATGCGCTCCAGCGCGTCACGATCGCCCCGGGCCTGACCGAGAGCCACATTCGCGGCCGTATCCAGGCCAACACCGGCGACTTCATGCCGGAGCGCCAGATCGCGGATGAGAAGATCCTGCGGCGCGACTACGAGCGTCTGCGCATCGGCCACGAGCTCGCGCGCGCCGTCGGCAGCGAGCTCGATCTCGACAAGCTGCTTCCGAAGATCTTGGACAAAGCGTTCGAGCTGGTCGGCGCCGACCGCGGCGTGATCTTGCTCGTCGACGAGAAGGGCGAGCTCGCGCCGCGCTTCGTGAAGACGCGGTCGGGCAAGAGCGATCCGAACATCGTGCTCTCGAAGACCGTGATGGCCGAGGTCACGAGCAACAAGGCCGCCGTGCTGTCGAGCGACGCGACGATGGATGCGCGGTTTAGCGGCGCGCACTCGATCATCATGCAGGGCATCCGGTCGACCATGACGCTGCCGCTGCTGTACGCGAACGAGCTGCTCGGCATCATGCACCTCGACTCGCTGTTCACGTCGAACGCGTTCACCGAGAAGGATCTGCAGATCTGCACCGGCATGGCGCAGCAGGCCGCGATTTCGATCCAGAACGCGCGCCTTGCGAGCCGCATCGAGCGCGAAGCGCAGACGCGCGCGCAGATCTCGCGACTGATTCCGCCGAGCGTCGTGGAGCAGGTCGTCAAAGGCGAGCTGACCATCGAAAAGGGCGGCCGGCTGACCGAGTGCACGATGCTGTTCTCCGACATTCGCGGGTTCACCACGATGTCGGACGGTCGTCCCGCGCAGGAAATCGTTAACACCTTGAACGAGTACTTCGAGGTGATGGTGGACATCCTGTTCAAGTACAGCGGCACGCTCGACAAGTTCGTCGGTGACGAGATCATCGGCCTGTTCGGCGCGCCCATCGCGATCGACGACGCGCCGTTCAAGGCGGTCGCGTGCGGCATCGCGATGCTGCAAGGCCTCGAGGAGTTCAACCGCACGCGCGCGAGCGAGAACCAGGCGCCGATTCGCATCGGCATCGGTATCAACACCGGCAACGTGATTACCGGGTCGATCGGTTCGACCCGCGCGCTGCAGTACACCGCGATCGGTGACGCGATGAACGTGGCCTCGCGCCTCGTCAACGTTGCGGGCTCGGGCGAGATCATCATTTCGGAGAACACGTACCGCCACGTCGCGGGACGCGTCGAAGCCGCGCAGCTGCCGCCGGTCAAGGTGAAGGGCAAGGCGGAAGAGCTCAAGGTCTATCGCGTGACGGGGCTGCGCAACCTGCAGACGCCCGTCCCGAGCGACTGGTCCGGCCCGACGAACGGCTAACGACGGGCGAAGCCGCGGCTGCTTGCTGTGCCGACGAACGGCTGAGCCGCCGGCGTCGCCGCGTAGTCCGCGTGGTCGTGCGGCCTCGTGTATCGTTGCCGCGTGAGCGACGAAGCGCCGCCAGCCGGCTCGAGCGACAGCGTTCGCCACGCGCGCGACCTCGGGCTCAACGTGCTGGTCGTCGGTGTCGCGCTGATCGCGCTGCAGAATTTCCCGCCGCTACCGATTCGCGGCGCGCAGCTCTCTGATGGCATCGCCGGGCTCGGTGCTCCGCTCGTGCTCGCGACCACGCTGCGGATTGGCGGGTGGTCGGCACTCGTGCCGTCGCGTGCCGCGACCGTTGCGGCCGTGGGGTATGCGCTGTTCGCGTGCGTGTCGTTTGCGACGGCCGGCGGTAGCGCGATGCGCTTGCTCGGCTACGTGTGGCTCGTCGGGTTTGGTTTTGCGGTGAGCGTTGCCGGGCAGGATGCCGACGTCGCGCAGCGCCTGCGCCGCGCGCTGATCGTCGCTGCGTTGATCGGCGCCGTGACCGGGCTCGTCGGCGCCGTGCTGTTCTGGACTGGCAAGCCGACGGGGCTCCTGAACATCGCCGGCGATCTCGTGCCCGGCAACTACCCGCGTATTCGCGGCACGCTCGGTCGCGCGAACGCACTCGCCGGCTTGCTCGCGACGGGCCTGTTGCTCGTCGGTGACGTGCCGCGCAGGTGGCGCGTACCGGTTGCGATCGTGCTTGCGGTGGCGCTCGTGTTCACGTTCTCGCGGAGCTGGATCGCGCTCGGCGCCTCGGGGGCCGTGTGGTGGCTCGCACTCACGCCGAAGCACACCCGCATGCGCGACATCGCCGCGGTGCTCGTCGTGCTCGCCACGATCGCCGTGATGCTCGCGGTGTCGTGGCTCGAGATCCGTGTCGATCCGACGCGGCCGTTCGCGACAACGATCGGCGATGGTGTCGGAACGCGCTGGATCCATTTGAACGACGCGCTTTCGACGATCAGTGCGCATCCACTCGGCGTCGGACCCGGCCGCGCCGCCACGTACAACGGCTGGGACGCGCACTTCTCGCCGATCAACATCGCCGCGGTGATCGGAATTCCCGCGGCGATCGCATTCGTCGTGTTGTTCGCGCTCGCACTGGTGCGCTCGATTCGCGCGGCCCGCGATGGCGACATCGTGTTTCGCGGCGTCGCTGCGGCGCTCGTGTTGTTCGGTATCGACGCACTCGCGCGGGATATCGAGGACCAGCGCGCGTTGTGGGTGCTGCTCGGGCTCGCGCTCGTCGGTCGCGTTCGGCGCCGGTAATCGGACCTCAGTCGTGCGCGACCGTGCCACTCGACGGCGGCACCGTGACGAGCTCGCCGCTCACGGGCGGCACCTGCACGATCGCCGGGCCACTCGAGCCGACTTCCGAGACGGTCTGCGCACCGAAGCGGCGCTCGTTCTCGGCGACGGCCGCGTGCGCGAAGCGGCGCACGTCGAGCAGGAAGTCGACCGCGAGGTCAGGCGCGAACTTCGTCACCGCATTCGATGCGAGCTGCGCGAGCTTGTCCGCGGTGCGCCACTCGTTCGAGCGCTTCTCGGCCATGATCGCGCGACGCGTGGTGAACATGAGCAGGCCTGTCTTGACGTCGAACATCGTCGCCTCGATGTAGCCGTACACCTCGTGCTGCTTGCCGGGCAGGAACAGCGCGCCGACGGCGGTCGCGTAGCCCCACGTCCACACGTTTTGATGGCTCTTCTTCGCGAGCACTTCGCGATAGAGGATGACGTAGCGCAGGCGATAGCGTGCGGCGGCCTCGCGGAGCGCCTCCATGCCGAGCGAGCCCGAGGGAATCGGCATCATTTCGGTCACGAGCGAGAATGCAGCGTCTTTGCGTAGACGCGCGACGAGTGGCGACACGCCCGGTGGCACGCGGTCCCAGTCGGGGCTCGGGCCGCGCCAGTCGGTCGCGGTGATGATTGGCAGGATGCCGACGCGCGACGGCAGGTCGAGCTCGATCGGCGTGCCGAGGATCTTTTGCAGCATGTCCTCCGACAGCTGGCCGTTCGGATCGCGCGCGAACACGGAGCGATCGAGCGGCGGTGGTGGTTGCGGTGCCGACGGCTCACGCATCACAGCGGCAGCGGCCATTGGCGCCGACGCCATACGCGGACGGCTAGCACCACAGGCAGAGACAAAGAGAACGAGGACTAGTGCGGCTCGGGTCATTTGCGCAACCAACGAGCGTCGACCTCGATCACTTACGCGGATCTCGCATGCGGTTTTCGCAGCCGACCTGCGGGTTCCGCAGGACCTACATCGGCACGCTGCAATGCGATCGCGTGGTTACGGGCGGCACGCCGGTCGCAAATAGGGGCGGAACAGGAGGATGTGCAAATGACGAAGATGAAGCTCGCGCTCGTGCTCTGTGGCTGTTTGATCGGTGGCGTCGCGGCGGCTGCGCCGAAGTGGGACGCCAACGGCGACGGCACGATCAGCGCGCAAGAGAAGGCGCAGCGCCATGAAGAGATGAAGGCGAAGCGCGAAGAGATGAAGGCGAAGATGCTCGCCAAGTTCGACACCAACAAGGACGGCAAGCTCGATCAGACCGAGCGTGGCGCGATGCGCGAGACGTTCGCGATCGATGCGTTCAAGCGCCTCGACACCAACGGTAATGGCTCGCTCTCGCTCGACGAGTTCAAGGCCGGCCAGCACTTCATGGGCAAGCATCATGGGCGCTTCGGTAAGGGCGGCGCGCGTGGTTTCCATCGCGGCGCGTTCAAGACTCGCTCGAAGTAATGGGGGCAGACCGGGCAGACCCCGTTTCGGATGCCCCCTTTTCGTAACTGCGCACAACGTAGATTTGCTGGGCTGGGTTGGAGCACGTCAGTCGCGGTCACGGCTGACGTCACAGGATTGCCGCGCTGTCATGGTGCGCGACGATCCGGGGCACGGGCGCGCGTGATGGGGCGGTCACTCTGTCACGCGCGCCCGCGGTCTTTTGCTCGGTCGGCCAGCTCCCACTCATCGAGCCACGGTCAGGCTCGATGCCGTGTTGTCTTGTGTTGCGTCGATCGCGCGCGGAGGTCGCAAGTCGTATGCTGCTCGCCGTGGCTCGTCGTGTTCCGCCTCTCGCTGCAGCGATCGTGCTGGTCGCGGCGGGACTCGTCGCGACCGCATGGTCGACGCGACGCGCGGTCAACGATGCGTTCGACGCGGTGGGCGAAGGTCAGGCATTCACCATCGAGCAGGGGGTGCGCGCCGACCTCGCGGACCTCGGTGGGCCGCCTGGCAACGAGGAGCTTGCCGGGATCCTCGGCGAGCACGCGCAGGAAGGTCTCGTGTACCTCGCGACGCTCGATGGCCGCGGTCGCGTGCAGGCGGCCGCTGGTACGCCGCTCGGTGGAAGCGCGGGCCGCGCCGATCGCGTAGGCGTCCATATCGAGCATGTCGGCGATCGCGTGCGCATCGAGGTGCGCACGATGTTTCGCCGCGCGTGGGGCCCGGGACGCGGCTCGCTGTGGGTCGCGATGGAGATCGAGCCGGTGCAGGCAGCCGAGCTGCGCAGTGCCGCGAGCCGGACGCTCGCGATCGGGCTCGTCGGTGCGATCATGCTGCTCGGC
>DASUFX010000118.1:0-5866 GCA_036274355.1 Kofleriaceae bacterium
AGGTGCCCGCACGACGGGCAACGCCACCACGTCATGAACGTCGTCGATTGACCGTCGGGGAATCGGCTCGTGCGCGTGTGTGCGGACTCGACGTTGCAGCAGCGCAGCGGAGCGAAGGACATGCGTCGAGTGTAAGCGTCAGCGCGCGACGACGCGCACCACGCTATCGCCAAAAAAGATCTTGGTGCCGACTTGAAGCTGCGCGGGCCCGCTGGTCTTGCGGCCGTCGACGAACGTCCCGCACGTGCTGCCGCTGTCCTTCACGAACATGCCGCGCTCGTCGAAGAACAGAATGCACTGCACGCGGCTGAGGCTGGTGTCCGGGATCGTGATGTCGCATTGCTTGCCGCGGCCGACCTTCATGTGCGGACCGTGCGGCAGCACCTCGCGCGTCTGACCGCGACTCTCGATCACGAGCTTGATGCGATCGGCATGCGCGGCCGGCGCGGGCGGCGGTGGTTCCGGCACCTTCGACTCGTCGCCGAACATCCTGCACGTGTCGCAACAGTCGGCGTCCTTCCCCATGTGTCGAGCGTACCGTGCTTACGGCGCGCTCGACGGGGAAAATCTAGTCCGCTGCAGGCGCGAGATGTCGACATTGGGCGTAGCGCATGCGCTGTTGTCCCACGACTCCTTGAGGTTGTGCGCCTGCGCCACGAGCTCGTGCGCGTCCTTTGCATCTTCTGCACGGATCGTCGCCATGACGCCTCTCGGTAGATCCTTCACGGAGACGTCGAGCGCTGGCATCGAATCGGCGACCGATTCGAGCTCGTCCTTGTGGACTTGCACCATCTTGCTGCGGAACTCGAGGTACGCGGCGGCCTCGCGCACGCCTTTCCTCAGCTCTGCGAGGTTGCTGCGGTCCTTCGTGGTGAACGTGAGCGCGACGCCTCCGGGGCGTTCCTTGACGGCAAGAGAAACACCGCGCATGGCGTCGGGACAGTCCTCGTCGCCGTTAAGTGTCTCGTCCTGTTTATCCGGTATCGGCTCCTTGTTCGGCATGGGGTCCGCGCCGGCGGAGGCGGTCAACCAGCTGATCCCGAGCCCAACGATCAAAGCAACGCGCGATGTCATGCAAACCTCCAGTGCGATGACATTCACGCGCCACGCCACGCGTGGACGGTGCATGCGCATCGAGCAGTTTCGGATCAGCGCAATTGCGAGGCGCCCATCTGAACGACGAGCTTGCGACGCGCCTTGCGGCCCGCCTCGTCGGACACGACGACATCGTGCTTGCCGACGGTCGGAGTCCAGTACATGCGTTCGCTCGCCGCAGCGGTACCGACGAGCTCGCCGTCGACGAACCACGTGACAGTGCCCGCACGCGTCGAGACTTGCAGTGGCACGACCTGATTGGCGGCGGGCACGCCGGGGATGAGCGTGATCACCTGGCCTTCGGTCGGCATCATCATGATCGGAGCGCCGATGTCGGTGGCGGCGCACGCTTTCGGAACCTCCGGCACGGCGCGGTTGCGCTCGACGAGCCACGCGGTCACCGAGCTGGGCAGCGCGACGTACGACTCGGGCTGTTTACCTTCGGCGCGGCACACTTGGTGATACGGGCACGGTTCGGTCGGCACCGAGTGCAGTGGTGCGCGTGTCTTCACGCGGTGCGTGCATGCGTCGGTCGGGATGTGGCCGGAGTACGCGCAGACCTCGATTTCGATGAGGTCGGCAGGCGCGGACGGCGGCACGGCGCTGCGTGTGCGATCGGCGAGACCTTCGAGCACGTCGAACAGGAGAGGCCCAGCGGCTTCCGATCCGACGAGCTCGTAGCTCGCCTTCTGATCGACGTTGCCGGTCCACACGGCAACCGTGTACGCGGGCCCCGAGCCCACCGACCACGCATCGCGATAGCCAAAGCTCGTGCCGGTCTTCCAGTGAATCTCGGGCGGGATGCCGCGCAGGATGTCGCGCCGCTTTGGAAAGTCGGGGCGATCGCGAAGCGAGAGCGCTTCTTTGGTGAGCCACGCGGCAGGCGCGCCGTAGATCGCTTGCGGGTGGCCGGGCTTGTCGGTCCCAAGATGGAGAGGGACGGATTCACTCCTGCCCTCGGGGAAGACCAGGCGTAGCGGCACGTAGGTGCCGTTCTCGGCGAGGGTCGCGTAGAGGCTCGCGATCTCGAGTGGCGTGAGCTCGATGCCGCCAGCGATCAGCGACAGTCCGTATTCGCCGTGTTTCGCGCGTGTCGGCGCGACGCCGGAGCGTTGCAGCTCGGAGATGAATGGCTCGACGCCGAGCTTCTGCAGTAGCTCGACGAACGGAACGTTGAGCGAGCGCGCGAGCGAGTCGCGGAGCGTGACGAGGCCCATGAAGTCGCCGTCGAAGTTGTGCGGCCGATACGTGCCGTACTCGACCGGCACATCGGCGACGAGGTAGTCGGGGAGCGCGATGCCGCGATCGATCGCGAGCGAGTAGAGCAGGGGCTTGAGCGTCGAGCCCGGCGAGCGTGCGCGCTTGAACATCGCGATCTGACCGCCGTGCTTGAAATCCGTGAAGTCGAGGTTACCGACGAGGCCGACGATCTCGCGCGTGCGGTGATCGACGACAACGACAGCGCCGTTATAGATGTGCTTGCGCTGGAGCTCGGGCGCGTGCAGCGCGACAACACGCTCGGCGAGTGCCTGCGCGCCGGGCTCGAGCGTCGAGCGGATGCGCACCTGCCCCGGTGACAGATCACGCAGCCAGACCGCGGCGTGCGCTGCGTTGCGCGGCATCTGCCGCATCTTCGTCGGCGGGGCGACAGCGGCTGCCTCGGCGATCGCGGCTGCGGTGTCATCCGCGGAGAACACGCCGGCGTCGATGAGCTTCTTCAAAATCGTGTCGCGACGCTCGCGCAGGCGCTCGGCGTTCTGTTTCGTCGGCGAGTAGCGTGCGGGCCCTTGCGGCACCGCGAGCAGCGTCGCGATCTCGAGTGGCGAGAGGTGCTGCGCGCCATGGCCGAAGTAAGACCATGCGGCCGACTCGATGCCCTCGAGGTTGCGGCCGAATGGCGTACGCGACAGGTAGTTCTCGAGGATCTCGCGCTTCGACAGCCGCGCATCGAGTTGCATCGCGCGAAACATCTCGATCAGCTTGCTCGCGATCGTGCGCGGCCGCGGTTCGAGCAAGCGCGCCAGCTGCATCGAGATCGTGGAGCCGCCGGAGACGCGACGGCGCGCGATGATGTCGGTCCAGGCCGCGCGCGTGATCGCGATCGGATCGACACCGACGTGCGAGTAGAACCGTTTGTCCTCGAGCGCGATCAGGGCAGCGGTGTACTTCGGGTCGACGCGATCGAGCGTGACCGGCAAGCGCCACTTCTCGTCGTGCGTGAGGAAGATGTACGCCGGCTGACCGTCGCGATACTCGACCGCGACGGACCAATCGCTGCTGCGCTCCGGCAGCGGCACCGCGAACACGGCGCCGATCAGTACGAGCCATAGCGCGTTGAGCGCGATCGCCGCGATCAACCCGCGCCGCAGCCAGCGGGCTTTTAGAGCAGCTTTCCGGTCCACGGGCCGCCGATCACGGCTTTGCCGCCATCCTCGCGCGCCCACAGCGTCGGGTCATACATCGCCTCGACCTCGACGGGCGGGACCGTATAGGTACCCGACGTCACCGCGCGCACGGTGTACACGACCTTCTTCGACGCGCCGGACTGCAGCATACCGAACGCTTCGAGGTGATCGTCGCGCATGTTGAGGAAGTCGAGCTGCCACTGATCGTCGGGCTCGATCCAGTCGGCCTTGAAGCTGCGGCCGAGCCGCGGGTTCTCGATCTCGAAGCCGGCGGGTAGCCGATCGACGAGCGCGAGGTTCTGGATCTGGTTGCCGCTCGTGTTCGCCACCTCGACCTCGACGTACACGACCTCGCCGAGCTTGACCTCGCCTTTGCTCAGATCGATCGGATCGCCCGCACTGTTGCGATACGTGCGGCTGACCGTGAGCCCGTTGCCGCCAACCTTGTACGGCTGGTTCGGGCGCACGCCTTCGCTCGAGATCACGAGCCACATGCCGTCGGCCGCTTGCGGCAGGTCGAGCGTCAGCGACTTGTACTCGCTTGCGCGCTGCAGTGACCATGACTTGTCGTTCGTCGGCTTCTTCATCTTGCGCGGCTCGATCGTGGCGCCATCGGCGACGAGCGTGCCCGCGGCCGTGCCCTTGCCGACCCGGCCCTGCACCCACTTGCCAAGCCCGGTGATGCCCCAGACCAGCTCCTGGGTATTGTAGTAGTACGCGTACTTCTCCGCCGTCAGGATCTCGGCGACGCGGTTCGCGAGCGGCTCGCCCGCCGGATCGTTGCCGAACAGATCGAAGAACGTCGACAGCTGCAGGCCGCGACGGCGGCGATCCGAATAGAAGCTCCAGTAGTTCACGCGGTCCTTGGTGACCGGCGACGCGTCGACATTCTTGAGGTCCGCCGCATAGCGCCGATCGCCAGCGAGGTAGAGCGCCGCCTTCAGCATGTAGAGATCCTCGAGTTGCTCGCCGGTCGCTTTCGCCGCCGGGATTTGCTCGATGAGCTTCAGGATGCGCGCCTTCTTGCCCTTACCGGCGAGCGCGAGCACGTAGTGGAGGTACGCCTCGGCTTGCTCGTCGTAGTGGTGCCAGCTCGCCGTGTTCAGGTGACCGCTCTCGCGCTCGGCGGCGCGGTTCTCGATCCACGTCAGCACTGCTTGCAGGCGATCCTCGGGGACCGCGTAGCCGGCCTTCTTCGCGTCGAGCAGCATGTGCGTCGCGTACGCGGTGCCCCACTCGACGGGCTCGGTCGAACCGGGCCAGTAGCCAAAGCCGCCCGACGGCGTCTCCATCGACAGCACGCGGTTGATGCCAGACAGCACCATGTCCTCGATCTTCAGCTGCGCGAGTTGCGGATCGACCTGCTCGACGATGTTGCCGACGTAGAGCAGAGGCCGCGTCGACGACGTCGTCTGCTCGATGCAGCCGTAGGGATAGTGGATGAGGTACTTCAGGTGGTCGAACGATTCGCCGTACGGGTTCGAGGTCAACCAGAACGTCGTCTGCTCCGACAGCGGCATCCAGCCCTTCAGCGCCGGCTGCGACGCGAGGTCGAGCTTGCCGGGCGCGATCTTGATCTTCTGCACGACACGCTCTTTCGGGCCCGACGGCAGGAACGGAATGTCGACCTCGTCGGCGACCTCGAACGCGCCCGCCTTGCCCTTCGCCTTCGCGACGACACGCAGCTTCGCGCCGCCGACCGGCATGTTCGCGTTCGCGCGGAACACGAGCGTCTCGGCGAGGCCATCCTGAATCTTCAACGCGCCATTGTCCTTGCCGGCAAACGTCAGCGGTGCCGCCGCGTTCTTCGGTTGCGCGAGGCCGGCGATCGGAATCGCCGTGCTGTTCATCGTGACCTGCACGTCGAGCGGGCCACCGGACATGTTTGTCATGAACACCGGAATCTGCATCTCGTCGCCCTGCGTGACGAAGCGCGGGAACGTGACTTGAATGACGAGCGGATCCTTGACGGTGACCTTCGCCTCGGCGCGGCCGATCTTCGTCGGACCGGCGGTGACCGCCATGATGCGGAGCTCGCCGCGATAGGTCGGCACGTGGAACGGGATCGAGACCTTGCCGTCGGGACCGACCGGCAACACGCCCGAGAACAGCGCGACCGGTTTCACCGGCTGCACGCGGCCCGCGTCGAGCGCGCCACCGCCGCCTTCGCTGCCATCCTCGTCGTAGTCACCACCGCCTGTCTTCGACGACGCGCCGGCCGGTTGATGCAGCATCGTCCAGCCGATCGTCTCGTACGTCTCGACGCCGAGCGCGCGCTTCGCGAACAGCTCGGTCAGCGGATCGGGTGTCTTGAAGCCCGTCAACGACAGGATGCCCTCGTCGACGACGGCCACCATGGCGAACGT
>DASUFX010000119.1:0-4772 GCA_036274355.1 Kofleriaceae bacterium
GCCATACGCAGTGGTCGTTCACGCCGGCGCGCTTCGATCACAGCAAGGTCGGTTGCAACCTGACGGGTTTGCACCGCACATTTGCGTGTCAGGACTGCCACCGCACCGGTAACTACGTCGGCCTCGGCGCGCAGTGCGTGAACTGCCACCGCGACGACTCCGTGCGCAAAGATGACCTGCACAAGGGCTACACGACCTGCGCGAACTGCCATAACCCGAACTACTGGACGCCGCAGTCGCCGGGGACACCTGCCGCGGCGTTTGGCCGAGAGTCGGTGTGCCGATGAGGCGCGCGCTCGCGTTCGCGCTCGTGCTCTCTGCAATCGCACCGCCGGTGTGGGCGAAGCAAGAGGACGAGGACGAAGAGTCCGACGACAGCGGCGATGACGAAGGCAGCGACGAGGGCGACGAGGAAGCGGCCGCGCCCAAAGAAGAGGCGAAGGGCGCGACGAAGGAAGAAGAGGACGCCGAGGACGTTACGGACGACGCGCTGCGGCCGAAGCAGGACCTGAGCGGTCACGATCTCGGCACGAACAAGCGGTCGAACGAGTTCGAGCGCGATCGGTTCTTCGTCGACAAGGTCGATACCGAGAAGACCGAGGACGCCACGCTGATCCAGGGCAGCATCGCGTCGAGCACGTTCCTCTACAAGGAGACGGGCGGGGCCTACCAGGCACCAGCCGGCGGCATGCTGATGGCTGGCAATAACGCCGGTCCGACCCGGCTGTTCACCGAGATGCGGCTGCAGACCGACTTCCGCCACATCAAGGCGTCGCGCTGGGACGCTCGCATCGACGCGCGCGCGCGCCTCGTGCCGCAACCGACGAACACGGATCCACTCACGCCAACGAACCAGGTCCAGTCCGGGCTCACCGGCAAGAACGAGTACGAGCTACGCGAGCTCTGGCTCGTGCGCTCGGGCAAGCGCAGCGACGTGTTCGTCGGTCGCCAGTTCGTGGCCGATCTCGGCGCAGTCAAGTTCGACGGCCTGCGTGTCGATTACGCGAAGTCGGCGAAGCTGACGTTCATCGCGTTTGGTGGTCTCTACCCGGTACGCGGCTCGCGCTCGATCTCGACGGACTACGTCCAGCTGAGAGATCCAGAGTCCGGAAACAACGCCGGTCGATTCGTAACGACCGGCGGGTTTGGTGGCGCGTACCGCACGATCAACGCGTACGGCGCGATCGGCGGCGTCGCGATGTACCCGCTGCAGAAGGAGTCGCCGCGGTTCTACGTCACTTCACAGGGCTACCTGCGCAGCGGCAGCAAGCTCGACTTCTATCACTTCGCGCTCGTCGACCTCCTCGGCAGCAACGCGACCGAAGCAGGCTCGCACATCCAGCTCACGAACCTGTCGGCAGGCGTCAACGTCAAGCCGAACCCGCGCCTGCGCCTGACCGCGAGCTTCAATCGCGTCGATACCGAGACACTCAACGTGCAGGCCGCCGCGTTCCTCGACGACCTCGACACGTCGGCGACCGGCAACAAGATCGTCCAGAACGATGCCCAGATCATCCGGCTCGCGACCGACGCCGCCCGTGCCGGCGTGTCGGCGGGTCTTGGCAAGAACCAGCGCTTCGAGATCTCGACGGCGCTGTCGATTCGTCGCCGCCCCGAGCTCACGCTGCGATCGCCGGACAATACGGTGAATGCAACGGTGCCGGCGGCGCAGAGCGTCGAGGTTTGGGCCAGCATCGTCGATCGCCACTCGATCAAGCAGACGCGGATCGGCCTCGATGGCGGCCAGACGTTTGGCATCGGTGACGTCGCGTACCAGCGCAGCGAAGTGTTCATGGGCCGCCTGTTCGTCAACCGCGAGATCGCGAACGGTCGCGGCGAGTGGGAGGGCGAGGCGAACTACTCGAAGGTCAAGGACAGCACGATCGGGCAGAACCTGACCTGCACGAAGCTGGAGGACTGCTTCGGCACGTCGAACAGCACCGTGATGTCGGTAGGCGGCCAGCTGTTCTACCGCCTGAAAGCTGACTGGTTTGGCATCGGTACGCTGCACCTCATGCGGATCGGCAACAAGCGCAGTGATGGGCTTGTCGATCCTCCCGTGACTGGCATTACCGGCTTTGTGCGGATCGCCAAGCGCTTCTGATGTCCCCGCGAGGGACGCTGGTCGTCGCGCTCGTCGTCGCGGCGTGTTCGTCGTCGGGCAAGCGCGTCTACGAGCCGCAGCACGTGCCGCGCGTGCCACTGCGGCCTGGGTACCTCCCGTTCGTCGATGAAGCGCCGATGAAACGGCGGCCGAGCATCGGGCTCGCGGCGATCGCGCCAGCCGCCGACCGCAACGTACCGTGGCCGCTCGTCGAGCTGCCGTCGCTCCAGCCGCATCATGATTATGCAATGGCGCGCGACCTGTGTACTGGCGCGTGGGCGCAGCGCAACAAGGCGAACGCGGACCTTGTCGCGTACGGCGCTGCGTGGTGCCGCATTCGCGCAGGGGACCGTGATGGGGTCGTGCCGCTCGCGCAGCTCGCGCGGTTGGCGCCGAGCGACATCCAGCGGGCCGCGCGCCAGGACGTCATCAACCTCGTCGCCGGCACTGACGCTCTGGGGGCGTTCTTGCGACTGCGCGAGCTGAAGCTCGACACCGTCGAGAACCTCGACACTCTCGCCGCGACGTACACCGCGCTCGACATGCCGGAGGAAGCGGAGGTCGTCGTCGAGCGCGTCGCGCGGCTCGCCAAGACCGCCACACCGCAAGAACGCTGCGAGCGGTTGCTCGCGTGGTCCACGCTCGACGACAGCACACTCGCTCGGCTGCGCGAGCTTCCCGACGACCTCACGGGCCTGTGCGCGAAGCGGGCTGCCGCAACTGCATGTGCGATCGACGCCGCCGCGCAGCTCCTGCCCAATCTCGCGGTCGTGCGCGAGTGCTACAACGAGTTTCCCGAGGACGCGGACGCCGAACGGCGCGCATGGCTGCTGCTCGCCTGGGTCCAGTGGCCCGTGCATACGATGCCGTTCTGGATGGCACTGTCGCGTGACGCCGAGAAAGCGATCGGCGTGGCGGGGGCGGAGGATCTCGCGGTCACCGCGCTCGAGAACGCGGTGCGCGAATCTGCGTGCGAGCCGGCCGAGCTCTACGACATCGCGGGCGCCGCGTACCGGATTGCGAATCTGCCGCTCCATCGCGCTCACTACGAATCGCGCCTCGATGAGCTGCGCTCGATGACCGAGAAGCGCTGCAGCGAGCTGCACGAATAGCAGAGCCGACATACAGTTCGCGCATGTCGGTTGGAACCGTTTCGCTCGAACGTCGCGGTCACGTATTGCTGATGGGTCTCGATCGCGCTGCCAAGCGCAACGCGTTCGATTTGCCGATGTGGGACGCGCTATGCGCAGCCTACGCCGAGCTCGAACGCGACGACGAGCTGCGCGTCGGCGTGCTGCACGCGAAGGGCGACCACTTCACGGGCGGCCTCGACCTGCCGCAGTGGGGCGCGGCGTTCTCGTCGGGCAAGTGGCACATCAAGGACGGCACGATCGATCCGCTCGGGCTCACGGGTAAGCGCATCAGCAAGCCGGTGATCGCGGCGGTGCAGGGCACGTGCCTCACGATCGGCATCGAGCTCATGCTCGCGACCGACATTCGGATCGCTGCGGCGTCGACGAAGTTCGGCCAGATCGAGATCAAGCGCGGCATCTATCCGGTCGGCGGCGCGACGATCCGGTTTCCGCGCGAGGTCGGCTGGGCGAATGCGATGCGCTGGCTGCTCACCGGCGACGAGTTCGACGCGGCGGAAGCATTGCGCATCGGCTTCGTGCAGGAAGTCGTGCCGCACGGCGAACAGCTCGCCCGCGCCATCGCGCTCGCCGAGGTCGTCGCTGCGCAGGCGCCGCTCGGCGTGTACGCGACGCTGGCCTCGTCACGCGCCACGATCTCGGCCCAGGAGATCGAGGCCGGCAATCGGCTGATGCCCGACCTCCAGCCGATCATGAAGACCGAGGACGTGCAGGAAGGCCTACGTGCGTTCATGGAGCGCCGGCCGGGCAGCTTCAAGGGCCGTTAGGCACACACACTGCTTGTGAGCACTTCAGAGGAACCCATGAAGTGCTCTAGATGGATGATGACTGCGTTGTTCGCGCTACCGATGCTTACGACGACGGCGTTTGCCGACGAGGACAGGGATGACAACCATCAACACGAGATGGTGAAGATGGAGGATTTGCCTGCTCCGGTGAAGACCACGGTACAGCGCGAGGCTAAGGGTAAGACCATCGTCTCGATCGAGAAAGAGACCGAGAACGGCGCGACGATGTACGAGCTCGAGCTCGAATCGAAGGGTAAGCGCACCGAGGTCCACATCTCGCGAACGGGCAAGGTGCTCGGGCGTCATCCCGAAAATCACGACATGCCCGACTACGACTAATTACTGGAAGCGAATCGTGCGGTAGCCGAACAGGCGCACGCGTTTCGCATACAGGTCGAGGATGAACAGGCCGACGACGACGAGCAGCACGTACGGCCACAGGTCCTCCGTGTAATCGACCTTCTCGCCTTGCGCATCCCACACCTCGGCGGGCTTCGCCTGATCGTGGCCGCCGGAGACCTGCGCTGCGTGGCGCAGCGGCTCGGGATCCGGCGACGAGCGCAGATACTCGAGCGGATAGGAGAGGGCGACCGAGCCGAGCGACTCGGCGACGGTGTTGCCGTTGCGCTTGTGCACGGCCTTGAGCAGATAGCTGCCGTACTTCTGGATCTTGAAGTCGGCGGTGTAACGGCCGGCGGCGGTTTGCGCCATCGGCAGCGTCTGCGTGAC
>DASUFX010000120.1:0-3702 GCA_036274355.1 Kofleriaceae bacterium
CGAGCCGGCCGTCGACGTAGGCCGCGAGCGTGTCGGGGTCGAGGTGCTGGTCCATGAGCGCGCTCGTCGCCATGCTAGCCTGGGTGGCATCGCCTGTGACTGTCGCGATGCTCATGGCACAGCTGGACCCCGCCCGCCAAGCAACTCTTGCAGCGGTCGCAAATCTTGCCAGCGTCGTCGACGCCCACTACGCCGCCGGGACCACCGCATGGCCCAGCGTCACGGTCAGCCGCGAACGCTACATCGAGGAGCTCGCGCGCCGGATCACGATGCGCGGCAGCGAGGCAGCCGACCGCGTGCTGCTCACGATGCCAGGCGCCGACCTGTACCTCGTCGTCGCGTGCGCCGACAACGATGCCACCGCGCTCGCGGCATTTCGCGACGCGTTCGTGCCGGGATTGCGCCAGGCACTCGGCAGGCTCGCGCTCGAGCCGCCGACGATCGACGAGACGATCCAGCGCGTGCTTGTCATGCTGTTCGTCGACGGCCAGATCAAAGGCTACGGTGGTAAGGGCACGCTGCGCAGCTGGGTGCGCTCGATCGCGGTCCGCACGGGCCGGCGGCTCGCCGGCGTCGGCCACGATTCCGGCAGTGACGACGATCTCGCCGAGCTACCCGCCGCAGTCGCCGACCCCGAGCTCGAGATGCTGCGCGCACGTTATGCGGAGCAAGTCCGGGTCGCGTTCGCGGCCGCGTTCGCCGAGCTGTCCGAGCGCGAGCGCAACGTGCTGCGCCAGTACCACATGGATGGCCTCACCATCGATCAGCTGGCTGCTCTCTATCAGGTCAACCGGGCCACGACCGCCCGCTGGGTGGCCGGCGCGCGGCTCGCGATCGTCGCCCGGACCCGAAATCAGCTCGTCGACCGATTCGGGATCGCAGCGACGGAAGTCGACAGCATCATTAGACTCGTGCGCAGTCAGCTCGCGGTCAGCGTCCGCGATCTCGCGACTGAATAGCGCTCGCAATGCGACAAATCGCTGCCACCTCCTACCAGGGGGTGCCATGCACGCGATCCCAACCCCGGATCCCGATACCGCCAACGACGTCTTCGACGGCGGAACGCTGTACTGCCCGATCTGCGGCGAATCGTTCTCGCCGCTGTGTGACCGGTGTCCGGACGATGAGTGTCCGGTCGTCGGCCGTCCGCTTACCGGCGATCCGTTCATCGGCCGACTGCTCGATCGCCGGTTTCGCGTCGTCCAGCTGCTCGCACAGGGCGCGATGGGCACGGTCTACGAAGGTGTGCAGCTGCCGATCAAACGGCCGGTCGCGATCAAAGTGATCCGCGACGAGCTCGGCAACGACGACAGAACCGCGCAGCGCTTCTTGCGCGAGGCGCATCTGCTCACGCGCATCGCGCACCCGAACATCGTCGACGTGCTCGACTTCGGCGAGACGCCGGACGGCCATCTCTACCTCGTGATGGATCGGTTGCGCGGCAAGACGCTCGACGTCGCGCTCGCGGAGATCGGTCGATTCTCGGTGCGCCGCACGTGCGAGATCGGGCTGCAGCTGTGCAATGCGCTCGTCGCTGCGCATGCGCACGGTGTCGTGCATCGCGATCTCAAGCCGGCGAACATCTACCTGCTCGCCGAGCTCGGCGACTGGGTGAAGGTCCTCGACTTCGGACTCGCCAAGACGATCACGGCCGATCCGGCGAGCGAGATCACGGTCACCGGCGCCGTCCTCGGCACGCCGCTCTACATGGCGCCCGAAACGATCACGGACAACACGGCCGATCCGCGCAGCGATCTCTACGCGCTCGGCTGCATCCTGCACGAGATGTTGAACGGCGCGCCCGCGTTCTACGGCGAGTCGACCGCGCTCGTGCTCGCCCGCCACCTCGACGATCCGCCGCCCGCGTTGCCCATCATGGTCCCGCCCACGCTGCGCCAGCTCATCTACGCGCTGCTCGCGAAGGAACCCGATCAGCGCCCGGCGAATGCGCTGACGGTATGCGCGGTCCTCGAGCACTGCCTCGCCGCGGAGCTCGTCGAGGACATGCCGACCCTCATCCAGCCGGCGCTCCCGGACCTCGACGAAAAATCCTGACAGCCGTTTGTCACGGTTTCGTCGATCTGACTTCGGCCCGCCGTTTCGCCAGCTTGACACCTGAACAGACGCTCCGTAGGGTGTCGTTCCTATGGCTCGTAGCCTCGGTCCTGGTCGTAACGATCCCAAGCGCGAGCCTGACGCGATCATTGTCGAGGGGGCCCACGAGCACAACTTGCAGGTCGACCGGCTCGAGCTGCCCAAGCACCGGCTGGTCGTGATCACCGGGCCGTCGGGCTCGGGAAAGTCGTCGCTCGCGTTCGACACGCTCTACGCCGAGGGCCAGCGCCGCTATGTCGAGTCGCTGTCGGCGTACGCGCGCCAGTTCCTCGGCCAGATGGAGAAGCCGAAGTACGAGCGCATCCGCGGGCTGTCACCGACGATCGCGATCCAGCAGAAGAGCGCGTCGAGTAACCCACGCTCGACCGTCGGCACGATCACCGAGATCTACGACTACCTGCGCGTGCTCTACGCGCGTGCCGGCGAGCAGCGCTGCTATCAGTGCGGCGGTCCGGTCGGCGCGCGCACCGCGAGCGAGATCGTCGACGAGCTGGCTGGGCTGCCCGCGAAGACGGCGGTCACGGTGCTCGCGCCGAAGGCCGAGAACCGCAAGGGCGAGTTCCGCGAGCTGTTCGCCGAGCTGCGCAAGGCCGGCTTCGTGCGCGTGCGCATCGACGGCATGGTCGTGCGACTCGACGATGTCGACGCGCTCGAAAAACAGAAGAAGCACTCGATCGAGCTCGTGATCGATCGCATCACGATCAATCCCGATGACAAGGGCCGCCTCACCGACTCGGTCGAGACCGCGCTGCGCGAGGGCAAAGGCAAGATCATGGTCGACGTGCCGGGTGAAAAGATCCCGCGCGTCTATTCGGAAGCGAACGCGTGCCCGACGTGCGGCATCGGCTTCCCTGAGCTGTCGCCGCAGAGCTTCTCGTTCAACTCGCCGCTCGGCATGTGCGTCGAGTGCAACGGCCTCGGCGAGCGTCTCGCTGCCGACCCCGACCTCGTCGTGCCGGATCCGACGCGCTCGATCCGCGATGGCGCGGTCGCGGTGTGGGGCGAGGCCATCGCGAAAGATTCCGGCTGGACGACAAACATCGTCAAGGCACTCGCGAAGGCATTCAAGATCGATCTCGACAAGCCGTGGAACAAGCTCGGCGAGAAGCAGAAGGACGTGCTGCTCTACGGCACGGGCGACAAACGCGTCAACGTGACGTGGGAAGGCCGCCATTCGACCGGCGAATGGGCGATGCGCTTCGAGGGCATCCTCGCGCAACTCGAGCGCCGGCACCGCGAGTCATCGAGTGATCGCACGAAGGCGCACTACGAGCAGTTCTTCCGCGCGATCCCGTGCGCGGTCTGCAACGGCACGCGCTTGCGGCCGGAGTCGCGCGCCGTGTTCGTCAACGAGAAACCGATCGTCGAGGTCACCGGCATGACGGTGAAGCAGACGTACCAGTTCATCTCGTCGATGAAGCTCACCGGTTCGCGCGCGCAGATCGCAGGCGAGGTGCTCAAGGAGATCAAGAACCGGCTCACGTTCTTGCTCGACGTCGGCCTCGATTACCTGACGCTGCACCGCTCGGCGGGCACGCTGTCGGGTGGCGAGGCGCAGCGCATTCGGCTCGCATCACAGCTCGGCAG
>DASUFX010000121.1:0-4267 GCA_036274355.1 Kofleriaceae bacterium
CGCGCCATAGATACCGACCGCACCTGCGACGAACGTCGCCACGATCAGCAGTCCTACGCGGCCGCGTTCCGGCGCCGTCCGCGCGGCCGGCTCTTGCGCACGTGGATTCGCACGTGGGCTTGCCGCGACTGGCTGTGGTGCGCGAACCGGGGCGGTCTCGACTGCCGAGCTCTCGAACCAGCGCGCCTGATCGCGACGCGCACGTGGCGCGCCCCCGGTCGCGGGCGCGAACAACAGCGCATCGGCCGGGTCGGTCTGGAGTCGTCGCGAATTCATGCGCTGGATGATGTCGCTGACTGCGCTCGATTCGTTCATAGAGGCCCACCGTCGAGCCTGCAGTCAGTAGACCACTTCGCATACATGGATTCCGCGAACTTATCGTCGAGGGGATGAGAGTCGAGCACCCGTCACCAGCTGCCCCAGGGGTCGAGAGTCCCTAGATCCGGCGAGGACGGCTCACGCGATGGTCACGGAAGCTCGACGAGCTCGTGCGCATCGCCGATCGCTTCGCCGGGTGCGTTCGGATCCACGACGAGTGCGGGGACGATGACATCCAGCCCGGCCGTCGCATCGAACACGTCGGTGTTGGCGAACGCGATCGCGTACTCGGGGCGCGTCTCGAGATCCGCATCGGGCAACCACAGCGACACCCGATACGTTCCGGCCGCGAGCTCCGACGGAATACGCAGTGTCGTCGCGACCTGGTGCTCGCCCGCTTCCCAGCGACGAACGTCGACGTTCGCGAGCGTCACGACGTATCGCTCACTCCCACGATCGAGCACGACGCGCAGCGGCCGCACGTTGAGCGGCGATGCAAAACCATCGTTACGCAGCGCGATCTCGAGGCGCAGACGTCCGCCCGGTTTGACCTGCTCGGAGTGACGCGCCGACTCCAGTACGAGCCGATAGCCGAGCCGCTTCTGGATCGCCGGCATGCAGCCTTGCGTGGTCCATCCGTCGAGCACGCCCTGGTGATATTGCGAGTTGACGTACGTCATGTGCAGGCGCGCCATCTCGGCGGTCGCGCTCTCGCAATCGGAGCGCGGTGCATCGACGTTGCAGGTTTCACCGCCCATCGGTGTGAAGCGCGAGTCCGCGGCGATGTAGTCCTTCCACGTCTCGACGGGGTCGGCATACGTGCCGTAATCGGTCGGGCTCGCGAGGAAGCAATCGTTGTGATGGCCGACGCGTGAACGCGGGGTGCCAGAGAAGCCCTGCGCGGGATCGAGCGGACCGCCGGGGAACATCGCGTCGACGAAGCCGGGCGTCCGCACCTGCACCATGCGATTCGCGGGCAACGCGTCGAGCAGCGCGCTGATGATCGCGAGCCGGTTAGGAGTCGTGTCGAGACCGTTCGTGGAGTCGTGCCACTCGCCCCACGCGCCGATGAACCCGGCCTGCATGAATGCGATGACGTCCGCGTTGGCGCGGAGGATCGGTGCGAGCTGTGCGATGTGAGCTTCGATCTGCGCGAGCGACGCATCCGGCGCACCGTTCGGACCGTCGTTGTAGCTGAACCGCAGGATCACTTTGATTCCGGCGGCGCGAACGCGCATGAACCCCGCGCTGAGTCCGTCGAGCAAGTTCGGATCGAGCGCCGTCGTGCGATAGCTATCGAGATGGATTGATGCAATCGCGAGCGTCATGCCACCAGCGCGCACGCTCGCGAAGTCGGATCCGCCGAGTAGATCGATGCCGGTGTAGAAACCGCGCTCGGGCGCGAGCACGTTCGCCGGATCCTCTGTGAAGGTGGTCTCGACGAGCGCGGGCTCGACGACCACTGCGGCATCGACTCCATCGGACGAGGGCCCGTGCGAACAGCCGCTCGCGAGGCAGGCGAGAACTGGCCAGGTCTTCGCGAGCGAGCTCGTCATGGACAGCGATGTAACCCCCGAGCAGGTGCGCCGGACAACGAAAAAGGATGACCGGTTCTTACAGCGACGCCCTCCGTATCGCCCACGCTTCGCCGAACGTGTAATGGTGAAGCGTGACCTCACCCAAGATAAACCTGAGCGTGTATCACGACGGTCACCGCCAGCTGCAGGACCAGTTCGACTCGCGCCGCATCGCCGATCGTCTGGCACAGCACACGTACCGCAACGCGCTCACCGACGGCGATCGCAACTTCATCGAAGGTGCGAGCATGTTCTTTCTGGCGACCGCGGACCCCGATGGCAATCCCGATTGCTCGTACAAAGGCGGCGATCCGGGCTTCGTGCGCGTCGTGTCGGCGAACGAGATCGCGTGGCCCGACTACGACGGCAACGGCCAGTTCCGCTCGCTCGGCAATGTGGCCGTGCATTCTCCAGTCGCGCTCCTGTTCATCGATTGGACGCGTCCGAACCGCCTGCGCCTCCACGGTCACGCTCGGCTGTGTTTCGAAGATCCGCTGCTCGCCGATATGCCGGGCGGCCAACTCGTCGTGCGGGTCAGCATCGAGCGCGTGTTTCCCAACTGCCCGCGGTACATTCACACGATGCAAGAGGTGGCGAGGTCGCCGTATGTCCCGCACGAGGGCGAAGACGCGCCCGTGCCGGGCTGGAAAAAGAACGAGCTCTTCGCCGATGCGCTTCCCGTGCGCGCCAAAGCGGATGAGTGATTCCGCCGCCACGCTCTCGGCCTGGCTCCTCGATCCAACGACGAGCGAGCTCGAGCCGTCGACGCTTCTCGACGGTCTGGCGGTGCGTCTCGCTGCCGCCGACCTCGATCTCCACCGCATCAGCATCTGGATCCCGACCAAGCATCCCGAGCTATGGGGTCACCAGCTCATGTGGACGCCGGATGGCGGAGCGACAGTCACGCGCCGCTCGCACGAGGTCTCGGAATCCACCGACTACGTCGGCACACCCGCCGAGGCGCTCCACAATAGCGGCAACAGCACGCTTCGCTGCCGCCTCGATCGAGCGCCCGACCGGAACCGCTTCGCGATGCTCGCAAAGATGGCGGACGCCGGCGCCACCGACTACCTGTTGACGTCGGCCGAGCCACGACGGCGCCACGGCTCGTGGGTGAGCTACGCGACTCGACGCTCGGGCGGCTTCGACGATGCCCAGCTCGCGCTCCTCCAGCAGCTAACGCCGGTTCTCGCGCTGCACATCCAGCTGCTCGGCGCCCATTTCGCGACCCGGTCGCTACTCGAGGTCTACCTCGGCCGCAACGCCGCTCGCCGCGTGATCGACGGCGAGTTCCGCCGCGGCACTGGCACCGAGATCGACGCCGCTCTCTGGTTCTGTGACATGCGTGGGTTCACCGCGATGAGCGATCGATTGCCGGCACGCGCCGTCGTCGGCGTGCTCGATCGTTACTTCGAGCACGTGGCCACACCGATCGAGGAGCATGGCGGCGAGATCCTGAAGTTCATCGGCGACGCGACGCTCGCCGTCTTCCCGATCGGCGAGGCCAGTGCTGCTGACGCGTGCCGGCGCGCGCTCGCCGCCGCGCAGGCTGTTCTGACCCGCATCGATGCTTGGTCCTCGAGCGAGGCCGGCGCGATCCAGCTCGGCGTTGCCCTTCACACGGGCAGAGTGTTCTACGGGAACATCGGCGGCCGCGAACGCCTCGACTTCACCGTGATCGGTGCGTCGGTCAACGAGGTCTGCCGCGTCGAGGCGATGTGCAAGACGCTTGGCGAACCGCTGCTGATGACGTCGGCGTTCGTCGCGGCGCTCGGCGACAGCGGCCACAGCGGAGATGTAGTCTCGCTCGGCAATCACGCGCTGAAGGGCGTCGCACAGTCGCAGGAGATCCTGACGATGCGCCGTCGCCCCATGTAGACTGGCGCCGGTGTCCGCTTCTGCTCTGCATGGTCGAGATGCGGCGCTCGCGGTGTTGCGCGGGGCGCTCGACGCCGCGCTCGGCGGACGCGGCGGGCTCGTTGTCGTGTCGGGCGAGGCCGGCATCGGCAAGAGCGCGCTCGCGACCGAGCTTGCACGCGAGTCGGAGCAGCGAGGCGCGCTGGTCACGTGGGGGCGCGCGTGGGAGTTCGCCGACGCACCGCCGTACTTTCCCGTGCTGCCATGCCTGCGCGCTCTCGGGCTCGAAGCCCACGGCGACGCGTTCGCGCTGTGGGAGCAAGTGCTCGGTGCGCTCGCACACGCGCCGACGCCACTCGTGTGGCTCGTCGAAGATGTGCATGCTGCCGACCTCGGCACGCTCGATCTGCTGACGTTCCTCGCGCAGCCGCTACGCGCGGTACGTGCACTCGTGGTCGCGACCGCGCGGCTGGCCGATGCACGCGTCGACGAGCGCATGTTGCAGCGGCTCGCGC
>DASUFX010000122.1:0-5499 GCA_036274355.1 Kofleriaceae bacterium
GAACGACTGCGCTCGTTTCTGCGCGACGTGTTCGCGGTGTTCGAGTCGCATCGCAAGTTCATCAAGGTTGCGGTCGAGACCGAGCACTTCAAACAAACACCCTCGACGACCCAGAATGACCTCGCGAGCGCGATCGGCGAGATCGTCAAGGCGGGTGTGAAGGAGAAGGTGCTGTCGCCGCGGCTGGCCGAGATGCTGCCGTTCGTGATCTCGGGAACCCTCAAGGGCTACGGCTTGCGCCGGATCGGTGAGAACGGTGCGCTCGAAGCGGCGGATGCCGAAGCACTGGTCACGATCTTCCTCGACGGTGCGCGTAAATGAGCGCGACCCCGGCGCCGGTAAACAAGTGGGTCGTCGCGGTCTCGATCGCGTTCGGCTCGCTGATGGCAACGATCGACACCTCGATCGTCAATGTCGCGATGCCGCAGATCCGCGGCGAGCTCGGTGCGTCGCTGCAAGAGATCACGCTGATCACGACCGGCTACATGATCGCGATGGTGCTCGTCATGCCGCTGACGGGCTTTCTCGGCGCGCTATTCGGTCAGAAGCGCGTCTATCTCGCGTCGCTCGCGATTTTTACGATCGGCTCGGTGCTGTGCGGCACTGCGCGTTCGCTCGAGATGCTCGTCGTGTGGCGCATCCTGCAAGGTCTCGGCGGCGGAGCGCTGCAGCCGACACAGCAAGCGATCTTGCGCCAGACGTTCCCGCCCGAAGAACAGGGCATGGCGATGGCGCTGTTCTCGATGGTGATCATGGTCGGCCCGGCCGTCGGCCCCGTGCTCGGCGGGTGGCTCACCGATGGTTTCTCGTGGCCGTGGATCTTCTTCGTCAACCTGCCGGTCGGCCTGCTCGGCATCTACCTGACGATGCGCAACGTGCACGAGCCCGAGGACGTGCGTGTCGAGAACCGCGCCCGCGCGCAGATCGTGAAGAAGCACTTCGACTACGCCGGCATCATATTGATGGGCGTCGCGATCGGCGGACTGCAGTACGTACTCGAAGAGGGCTCGGCCGCCGACTGGTTCGACTCGACGAAGATCGTGGTCGCGACCTACATCGCTGGTATCTCGCTCGCGGCGTTCATCATTCGCGAGCTGACGGCGACCGCGCCGGTCGTCGATCTGCGCATGTTCCGCGATCCCACATTCGCATCGGGCACCGCGATCGCGGGCCTCGTATTCGCGATGCTGATGGGCTCGATGTTCCTGCTGCCGGTGTTCACGCAGGAAATGCTGCACTACTCGGCAACGCAGTCCGGCATCGTGCTGCTGCCGCGCACGATCGCGATGATGATCGCGTCGCCGTTCGTCGGCAAGCTCTACAACCGAACGCGCCCTGCGTACCTCGTCGCGTTCGGCATGCTGGCGACCGCGCTCGGTTGCTGGATGCAGGCCGACATCACGCTGCACACGTCCACGAGCGATCTGTTCTGGCCTCTCGCGGTCACCGGTATTGGCTTCGCGTTCCTGTTCGTGCCGCTCACCACCGCTGCGCTATCCAACGTGCCGCGCGCGAACCTCGCGGGCGCTGCTGGCGTGAACAGCTTCGTGCGTCAGGTCGGCGGCTCGATCGGCCTGTCCATCTTCGCCACGATGTTCCAGAACTACGGGGCGCGCGCACAGGCCGCGCTCGCCTCCGGTATCAGCGTGCTGCGGCCCGAGGTCGCGGCGCAGGTCGATGCGGGCCTCACCGCTCACGCTGCATATGGCCGCACCGCGCTCGAAGGCGTCGTGATCGGCTTTGACAAGATGTTCCTCCTTCAGACGTTTGCGTTCGTCATCGTGTTGCCGCTGCTGCTGTTCTTGCGCGTGCAACGTCAAGCGGCGCCGGCGCACGTCGAACTGCCCGCGGAGTAAACCCATGGAAGCGTCAGTCAAACCTAAACCACGTCGCGGCAAGCGCGCGTATCTCATTCTCGGAGTCATCTCGCTCATTGTCGCGGGACTCTGGCTTGGCCATCGCTTGTGGACCCGCGGGAAACAATCCACCGATGACGCGCAGGTCGAAGCCGACGTCACACCGATCGCATCGCGTGTGGCCGGCACGATCGCTGCGACGAAGGTCCACGACAACCAGGCCGTGAAGAAGGGCGACGTGCTCTTCGAGATCGATCCGGCGAACCTCGACGTCGAGGTTCTGCGCACCGAGGCCGACCTCGAAGCGGCGCGCGCGCAGCTCGGCGCAGCCCAGGCGCAGGTTGCGATCGTGCACTCGTCCTCGAAGGGCGGCCTGTCGTCGGCGCAAGCTGCGCTGTCCGGCGCTGCCGCAAGCGCACGCGGTGCCGCCGACTCGATTCGCGCCGCCGATGCAGCAGTCGCGCGCGCCCGCGCCGATCTGCAGAACACGCAGAGCGAGCTCGCTCGCGTACAGGCGCTGTTCGACAAGGAAGCCGTCACTCGTCAGGAGCTCGAGCACGCGCAGCACGCCCGCGATGTCGCGCAGGCTGCACTCAACGCGGCAACCGCGCAGCTCGATGGAGCGCGCGACCAGCGCAACATGGCCCAGGCCCGCGTGAGTGAAGCCGAGGGCAAGGTCGCGCAGAGCGCGCCGGTCGATCAGCAGGTCGCGGCCGCGCAAGCCGCTGCCGACCTCGCCACGGCGCGGGTAAAAGCCGCCGAGGCGGCAGTCGCCAAGGCGAAGCTCGATCGCGCACACGCCACGATCGTCGCGCCCGTCGACGGCGTCGTCTCGAAGCTGGGTGCGCACGTCGGCCAGTCGGTCAACATCGGTCAGCCGCTGCTGATGCTCGTGCCGAACGAGACCTACGTCGTCGCAAACTTCAAGGAGAGCCAGATCGCTCACATGAAGCCGGGCGACAAGGTCGACATCGAGCTCGATGCATTCGAAGGTGACTTCGCGGGTGTCGTCGAGACCCTGTCACCGGCCACCGGCGCGCGGTTCTCGCTGATCCAGCCCGACAACGCGACCGGCAACTTCGTGAAGGTCGTGCAGCGCGTGCCGGTGAAGATCAAATGGGCGGACACGCCGAAGGTCTCGGTGCGACCCGGTCTGTCGGCCGAGGTCACCGTACACGTGGGCGACTGAGGCCCGGCGCGGTACGCTTCAGCCATGCGGTACGCAGCGCTCGTGCTCGTGATGCTCGTCGGGACGGCCACCGCCGACCCCGCGGCGGACGAAACGGCGGCCTACGAGAACGCGAAACCTGTCTTCACAAAATATTGCGCGAGCTGCCATACGAAGGCCGGCGCGAAGGCGACCGCGAAGAAGCTCGATCACTTCGATATGACCACGTACCCATTTGGTGGCCATCACGCGACGACGATTGCCGCCACCATGCGGAAGGTGCTCGCCATCAAGGGCGGCAAGCCGACGATGCCCTCCGATCGAAAGGGCGCAGTCAAAGGTGACGAGCTCGCTCTCATCGCCGCGTGGTGCGATGCATTCGACGCTGCACATAAAGCAAACTCGACGCATCACCATCACTGACTCACACCAGTGATGCGAATCGTTTACGGAGAACAACGCCCCGATCAGGGTGACAGCTCGGCGCACTGAATGTGTTCGTGCACTAGTTGTGCAACGCGCGCTTTCTTGCGAATTCTCGACGATGAAGCGCTGCGCGAGTTGCGTGGCACGCGGCGTGATTAGTGCGACCGCATGCGCACCGCGACGATTCTGACAGCCCTTCTCGTCGTCGTTCCTTCTGTCGCTGCGGCGGAAGATCAGATCACGGTCGACAACCAAGTACGACCGGATCTGTTCGCATCTCCGCCTACCGACACCCACATCACGTTCGTACGCAAGATGTTGCCGGCGACGAACGCGCCGATCGCGGCCGTCGCACAGAGCCGCATCATCTACCTCAACAAGAACGGCGTGACGCTCACGCCGGGCAACGATGACTCGCGCACGAACCGGTCGTCGATCATTTCGTCGCAGCGAACCGTTCCGGCATGGAACGCGAGCGCGACACTGTGGTCCGACACGGTCAAGTGCATGACGGACATGTTCTCGCGGTGGGACGTTCAGGTCACCGACGTCAATCCGGGCAACGTGCCGCACATGGAGGCCGTGTTCGGCGGCAGCCCGCAGGACATCGGTATGCAGCAAGGCGTCGGCGGCGTGTCGCCGTTCACCACGGACTGCGGGATCATCGAGAACTCGATCGTCTTCACGTTCACGAGCGTGTTCCCCCAGAACGCGCAGACGATCTGCGAGGTCATGTCGCAAGAGGTCGCGCACAGCTACGGCCTCGACCACGAGATGCTTGCGTCGGATCCGATGACGTACCAGTCGTACAACGGCAAGCGCACGTTCAAGGATCAGACGGTGTCGTGCGGCGAGTACTCGAATCGCCAGTGCGGCATCGGCGGCTCGGTGTGCCGTCCGAATCAGAACTCGGTGCAACTGCTTACCCAGCGGCTCGGCCTCGCCGACGCGATCGCGCCGACGATGACGATCACATCCCCCGCGGACGGTGCGACCGTGATGCCGGGATTCGAGGTCACGGCGACGGCGACCGACAACGTCGCGGTCACGCAGGCGACGTTCTTCATCGATGACGTGATGATCACGCAGACGCCGGGCGCCGGCCCGTACAGCTTCCCGACCGACCCGGCACTCGCCGAAGGTTCGCACTCGATCGCCATCGAGGTCACCGACGGCCGCAACCCGCTGAAGCAGACGATCCACGTGACCGTCGCGAAGGACTCAGGCAGCGGCAGTGGTAGCGGTAGCGGCAGCGGCAGTGGCAGCGATGGCGACGGTGGCGGTGGCGGCGGCGGTGGTGGCGACGACGACGGCGGCCTATCGGGCGGTTGTTCGAGCACCCAGGGTGTCGGCTTTGCGATCGGCCTGTTCTTCCTCGCTCACATGATGATTCGCCGCCGGCGCTACGTTTAGGTGGCGGTCCTCTTCACGGGCAGAGCGGAAACTGGTCGGCGCCGGTCCGCGTGATGTTGTCGCCGAGCGCGATGCCCGGATCTTCGAGCACATGGCCGCGAGTGTCGGTGACCCGCAGCGTATAGGGACCAGCCCCGAGGCCCGCGTCCTCGACGAAGTAGTTGTACGAGAGGCGCGGAATCTCCTGCCATCCGCTCGTGGCCACAGGGCTCATTGCCTCGACGCTCGCGATTGGATAGCGGTGGTTGCGGATCTGGATCGCGGTCCAGTACGCGTTCGCGCCGTCCTTGAAGTGATACGCGATCGGACCGCTGACGTTGCACGCCACCTCGTGCCATGTGATCGCGACGCGGCCTGCTGACAGCGGCGCGATCATCCCGAACGCTTCTTGGCTGAGATCGAGATCGCCGTGCGCGCAGCCCGGGCATTGATCGACAACTCGCACCGTGACACTGCCCATCGGTCCCGTGACCGCGAGGCACGCGCCGCACCATGCAGCGTTGTTGTAGTCGGCGGCGTTCATCGCCGCGACGAGCAGGTCATTCGGTGATGCATCGAACCCGCAATTGCCGGCACCGGTCGCATCGTAATAGGTGCCATCGCCCATCGCTTCCGCGGGTGTGTCGTTGCAGTTGC
>DASUFX010000123.1:0-14145 GCA_036274355.1 Kofleriaceae bacterium
GTATAGTGCCGCATCGTGAGCGTTTATCAGCACGCGGGGATCACGATCCTGACCAAGCACGACGCTCGCGCGCGCGGTGAGCGGAAGAGCCGGATCGCGCTCGTCCTCGCCGGCGGCGCCATCACGGGTGGCGCGTTCAAAGCAGGTGGCTTGCGGGCACTCGACGAGTTGCTGCGCCCCGCGATGACGCTCAACGACTTCGATCAGTTCATCGGGCTGTCCGCCGGTTCAGTGCTCGCGAGCGCGCTCGCTGCCGGCATCGATGCAGAAGAGCTGTTCAAGATCACGATCGGCAAGTCGGAGCGGTTCAGCCAGCTGCAGGCCTACGACTTCATGCGGCCGAATGTTCGCGAGCCCGCCGAGCGGATCGCGCTGTTCATCCAGAAGGTCGCCGAGATCCTCGGTGCCTACGTGTCGGGCCGAGAGGATCCGCGCACCGGCCAGCCGTTCTCGGCAAAGCAGACCGCGCTCAAGCTCGTGAGCGTGCTCGCGCGGCTCGCGCCGACCGGCGTATTCGATCCGAATGGCGTGCGCGACTATCTGCGCCGCCAGATCAAAGAGCTCGGCATGCCCGACGACTTCCGCGAGCTCCAGCGCCTGCGCGGCAAGGAGCTCTACGTCACCGCCGTCGACATCAACACGGGCACACAGGTCGTGTTCGGACCGCGCGAGCACTATTCGGCGGTGCGAGTCTCCGATGCGGTGAGTGCATCGTGTGCGTTGCCGGTCTGGTACCGAACTGCTCGCGTACGTAATCCGCGGTATCGCGAGCCGACGGAGCGGCGCTGGCTCGATCTCGCCGATGGCGGCGTCGTGCGCACCGCCAACGTCGGAACAGCGCTCAGGGCAGGCGCCGACCTCGTCGTCGTTTACAACCCGTTCACCTCGATCCGGTACACCGCGCCCGATCGGTCGCTCTACGAGCACGGCGCGTACGCGCTCGCGAGCCAGCTGTTTCGCACCGTCCTCGGCTCACGGCTCGACATCGGCAAGGAAAAGATCGTCGTCGATCCGAACGTGCGCGCCGACATCGTGTACATCGAGCCGCGCAGCGAAGACCTCGACTTCTTCGCGATGAATCCGCTGAACTTCTGGTCGAAGCAACGCGCAGCACAGCACGGCTACGACAGCGTGCGCGTCGCACTCGCCGAGAACCACGAGCCGTTGCGTGAGGTGTTCGAGCGTCACGGCGTCGAGCTGTCGGGCGGCCGATTGCTCACGAAGGTCGTCGCGTGATTGCAGATCCTCCGGTGATCGCGCGCGTACGCGCCCAGCTCGTGGACCAAGTCCAACCGCCACTCGTCGTCAGCACGACGTCGCAGCAGTACTACTTCGACGAAGAGCACGCGGCGTATTGCGAGATCGAGGTGAAGGAGGGCGAGGCGTTCGCCGCCGTGGTCGTGCGCGGCTCATTGCCGTCGGAGGAGTTCGTCGTGCGGGTGTGGCATCGCTACGCGGACGAGGTGTGGCTCGTCGATAGCGTCGAACAGGTGATGTTCGTCGTGCCGCGCGAAGGCGAGATTCGCGTGTTCGAGATCGGCGAGACCATGCGCTCGGTGCGCGTGCCCGACGTTCACATCGCGGTTGCGACTGTGTTCGGGATCGTCAACTAGCTACTGCGTCGACGGCGGCGAGCACCTGCGCGGCCTGCACGGGCTTGACGAGGTGTTCGTCGAATCCAGCTTCTTCGCTGCGACGACGATCGTGCTCCTGGCCATACCCGGTGATGGCAACCAGCCGGGGCGTGTTCGGCAACGCGGCCTTCAGCTTGCGCGCGAGGTCGTAGCCGTCCATCACCGGCAACCCGATGTCGAGCAGCGCGATCTCCGGCTTGAACGAGGGCAGGGTGCTGAGCGCGGTGGGCGCATCGTACGCGACGGCGACTTCGTGGCCTGCAGCGCGGAGCAGCTCGGCGAGCATCTCGGCGGCGTCTCGGTTGTCGTCGACGACGAGCACGCGGCGTTTGATGCCGCGAAGCGGAACCATGCCTTGCGGTGTGCCCTGGACGTCGCGAAGGTGATCGCGCGCCTGGGGGAGCGTGACCGTGAAGCGGCTGCCATGCCCTGGTCCCGCGCTGTGCGCCTCGACGCGACCGCCGTGCAGGTCGACGATGCTGCGCACGAGCGTGAGGCCGATGCCGAGGCCGCCTTGCGAGCGATCGAGCTTCTGTGCGCCCTGTACGAACGGCTCGAAGATCGTCGGCAGCACGCTCGGCGCGATGCCGACACCGTTGTCCTCGATCTCGGCAAGTGCGTGGTTGTCGCGCACGGTGAGCCGTGCCGTGATCGATCCTCCGGTAGGCGTGTACTTCGCGGCGTTCGTCAATAGGTTCTGAAACACCTGCGCGAGCCGGATTTCGTCGCCATCGACATACACGAGTCCGCGCGGTGCGGCGATCGAGACGTGATGACCGCGTTGCTCGAGCAGCGGACTCGCCATTTCGAGCGCGTGTGCGATCGCTGCGCCGAGATCCACGCGGCTCTTGCGCAGCTCGATCGTGCCGCGCGTGATGCGCGAGATGTCGAGCAAGTCATCGACGAGCCGCACGAGATGGCGCGTCTGCCGCTCGATCGTCGCGCGCTCGTGTTCGCCGCCGGTCTCTTTGCGGATGCGCATCAGCTCGAGCGCGGTGAGGATCGGCGCGAGTGGGTTGCGCAGCTCGTGGCCGAGCATTGCGAGGAACTCGTCCTTGCGACGGTCGGCGGCACGCGCGAGCTCCTCGGCGTGTTTGCGATCGGTGATGTCGACGAACAGCGCGACGACCTGGGCTTCGCCATCCGGGCGCTGCACCGGCGCGGCCCATACGGCGACATCGATCTGGGTGCCGTCGCGTCTCGGCCGTTTCGTCTCGAAGCCACGCAGCTCTTGGCCGCGTGCGATCTGGGCGATCTTACTGTCGCGCTCCGCTTGTTGGCCCTTGTCGAGGAGCGGCCACGGTTTGCCGAGTACGTCGGCGGCGGCCCAGCCGAAGATCCGCTCTGCGGCAGGATTCCAGAGTCGGATCGCGCCATCGAGATCGAACATGATGATCGCAGCCGGCGATGCGTGGATGAGCGCGTTGAGCGTGCGGTTGGTCTCGGCGAGCGCCGCGGTCGCCGCTTGCTCTTGTGCGAGCAGCTGCGCGCGATCGATCGCCTGCGCACATTGGGTCGCGATCACTTCGAGGAACGTACGTTCGTCGGGAAGGAAGACGTGCGCGTGCGGGAACATGAACGAAAAGCCGCCGATCGCGCGGCCCTCATTGACCAGCGGCACACATGCCACAGCGAACTCGGCGGGGGCCGCCGGAGCGACACGCCTGGCGGACGACGGAAAGCGTGCCGTGTATTCGTCGAGGTTCGCGATGAACAGTGGGGTCTGCGATCGAATCGCGCTGACGAGAGGAATGTCGGAGTCGAGAGGGAGCGTCGTGAACTGTTCCGGCACGCCGAGGCCGACGTGCGCCAATACCTCGAGCTTTGTCTCGCTGTCGCCGAGCAGCCAGATCGTGCCGGCGGCATCACCGCCGAGCATTTCGGTGCTCTCGCGGAGGATCGTTTCGGCGACCTCGCGCGGCGAGCGGCGGTGTGACAGCTGCGCGCCGATCGTTTGCAAGCGTCGGGTGTGCTCGGCCACGCGCTCGGCGGATAGTCGTGCGAGGCGCTCGGCTTCGAGCACGCGGCCATTGCTGACCGCGATACCGGCGCGTTCGGCAAGCTCGAGAAGCAACCGCTCGTCGTCGTCGCTGTACGGCTCGAACGAATCCTGCCGGCTCACGAACAGCGTGCCGAGTGCGTGACCGGAGCGGATGATCGGCACGAGCATGAAGCTGCGAGGCTGGAACCTGTGCACCATGCCGCGGTATTGCTCCTGCGCGCTCGCGGCGAATGCCTCGACGTCGAGGTTCGCCATCCGCAGTGGCTTGCGTGTAGCCATCACGCGCTCCGACATCGAGCCGGCGACTGGTGCTCGTGCCGTGAGCTTGGCGCGGATCTCGTCCGCGATTTCGCTGTTCGCGTGACAGCCGACCGGTTGCAGGTACTGACCATCTTCGCTCACGACCGCTGCAACCGCGATCTCGCCAACCTCGGTCGCCGTCGCGCGCGCGAGCAGGTCGAGGACCGCGTGCGTGTCGCGCTCGGCAGCGCTGAACGAGCGCGAGGCCGCCGCTGCCGCCAGCGCACGACGCCGCTCTTGTTGCGCATCCTCGTAGAGGCGGGCGCGCGACACTGCCATGCTCGCGCGGTCCGCGAGGTCCTGCAGCAGCGACAGGTCGCCTCTCGTGTACGGCCGTGCCGTGCGATCGCGGAGCAGCGTCACGACACCGACGCGCTGAGCGCCATGGCTGAGTGCACTCGCCATCACCGAATGCACTCCGCCGGACTCGACCCGCATGCGATGGCTCTCGGTCGTGAACGTGTTGCGCAGCGCCGCGCGGTCGAGGTGCTCGACGAGAAGCGGCTCACCGCTCTCGAGGACCTTCACGCTCAGACCTTCACGCAAGCCGAACGGCGTTGCGAAGAACTGGCGGAGCACCGTCTGCCGCTCTGGATCCGGGTGATGGACGGCGACCGGGCGCAACTTGCCGTGCTCGAGCATGCGCACGATGCAGGCATCGCCGACGAGCTCGGCGAGTGTGCGAGCGATGACCTCGAACATCGGCTCGAGCTCCGCTACGCGTGCGAACGCGTGAGAGGCGCGCGACAGCACGAGCAATCGCGCCTCACCTTGTTTCTGCTCGGTGATATCGCGAGAGACGACGAAGATGTACTCGCCGACGCGATACGTCTGGATGCGAAACCAGCGATCGAGCGGCGCGTAGTAGCTCTCGGCGATCTGGCTCGCGCCGGTCGCGCGCGTGCGCTCGAACGCGATATAAAACTCGGTGTCCTTGCCGTCGGGAAAGACGTCCCAGACTCGTTTGCCGATCAGGTCCGCCGGCACGATGCCGCTGACCTTCGCGGCGGCCGCGTTCGCATAGACCCAGCGCAGGTCGGCGTCGAATACGCTGACGGCATCGTCGAGAGCCTCGAACAGCGCGGTCGGCTCCCAGGACATCTCCGACGATTTCAGCCCCAGACCGGGAAACCGTCAACTGCCCGGGCCGGCCAAGTGGTCACTGCGCCCAGCCGTACTCGAACACCGCGGTGACGATCGGCTGCACGCCGGATTGTAGGAGCTGCGCTTCGACCGTGTATGTGCCCTCGGCGCTACCAAACGGCATGCGAAACGTGAACTGATCGATCTGGCCGGTACCGAGGACGACCTTGTCGCCGCCGCCGCCTTTCAGCTTGTCGTTCTCGAACACGATGTGGCCGTTCGGATCGATCACGCGGATGTCCCAAATGTTGTCGTCGATGAAGTGATACGTGCCGTCGCTACCACCGGCGGGCGCCATGCTCGCGAGGATCGTGATCTGCGGGCCGAGCCGATCCTGTGGACCAGGACCTGGCATGTGATTCTCCCAATACGCTTGGGCATCCGTGGCGACCGCTACCAACAGCACCCCTTAAGTAGAGCACGCTCACATTAGATGGAGTGCGCGGATGTATGCGGTGGTCACTTCACTAAGTCCCGCGTGCCTTCCGATGCCGTTCGCTGCGTAGCGACTCACACGCGCGAACCGCGCGAGTACTGATCTTTCGGGGTATCGTGGACGTTGTAGTGCGTGCATGGGGAAGCACGCAGGAGGAGGCTTCGTGGGATCGAGACTGGCTTTGGCCGCGGTGATGAGTGCGGCATTTGCGTCTGCGACGTTCGCGCAGCCTGGCCCGTTGCCGGCGGCGGATAGCGCCAAGCAGGGAACGGATCTCTACAACGCTGGTGACTACGCGGGCGCCGTCGCGCCGCTGCAGCGCGCCGTTGAGATGGAGCCGAACAACTTCGAATACCGCTTCATGCTCGCGCAGGCGCTCCGGCAATCGGGCAACTGCGCAGAGGCGATGCCGCAGTACAAGCAGCTCGAAGCGAGTGCACCGCCCGAGCGCGCGAACGACGTCAAGACCGCAATGGCCGGATGCCCGAGCACGGACATCAAGCAGCCGGACGCAGTGCCAGCGCCGCCACCACCACCGCCGCCCGAGCCTGTAGTGAAGAGCGGCTTGAGCCGCGGCAATGCGCTGATGCTCATGGGCGCGGGCGCCGGCATCGCGACTAGCGTGTGCTTGCTGTTCGCCGCGAGCAACGACGCCAGCGATGCGGACGCCGCAGCGAAGTACGACGATCACGACAGGCTGTCGACGCGCTCCGAACGCGAGTACATCGGTGCTGCGGTCGCCGGCGGCGTCGGCGTTGTACTCGGTGTGATCGCGTTCCGCCGCATCAACAGCTCTAACGAAGGCACGCAGCTGTCGCTACGCCCACGTTCAGGCGGCGGCACGTTGGTGCTCGAGAGATCCTGGTGAGACATCCGTTTTCCCGTCCGTCGTCACGCACAATCGATCTTGGGGGAGATGCCATGCGTCTAGCTTTTCTGTCTGCTCTTGGTTTGCTCGTCAGTCTGCCCGTTGGCTGCGGCGATGACGGCGTCAGCGTCAGCGCCGACGAGAACAACTTCTGTGGCGAGATCGCAGAGGTTGGTTGCCACAACTTCTACCAATGCTGCTCTGAGGGTGAGATCGAAAATCTGCTCAACGTCAGCGAGCCGCGCACGGAAGCGCAGTGTCGTGACGATCTGACGAAGCTCTGCGATCGCCTCGGTAACCAGCTCACTGACTCGATCAAAGCGGGTCGCGTGTCGTTCGATGCGCAAATAATGAACGACTGCCTCAACGCGATCGTCGCGCCGTCGGATTCATGTGCAGCGATCGACACCGCGCTGCCGTGGAAACAGGCGTGCATGACGAGCGCGTTCGTCGGCAAGGTTGCGACCGGTGCGGCCTGCTTCTTCAACCACGACTGCGCGGGCGCGCCCGATAGCTTCTGCGGCCCGGACCAGAAGTGTCAGCAGAAACCCACGGCGGGTTTCCCGTGCGGCACCGGCTGCGCGAGCCAGTTCTATTGCGGACCCAGCGGAACGTGCGTCGCGAAGGTCAGCACGGGCGGACCGTGTACGTCGAGCGACGCGTGCACGACGGATCTGTTCTGTGACTTCAGCCAGAACCCGACGATGGGTATGTGCGCGGCGAAGGGTCCGGGCGGTACGGCGTGCCTCGGCAACGATGGTTGTGCGTCGGGCTCCTGCATCCCCGGCCGCTGCATGGGCACGAACTTCACGTGCTACCAGGACACCCAGTGCTCGGGGCACTGCGCGAACAGCACGCTGTCGTGTACGACGTCGGCGACGTGCGGCACCGGCACCTGCTCGGTGAGCAGCATCTCGTGTACGACGCAGACGACATGTGACAACACTGGGCAGACCGGCGACACGTGCGTGTTCCCGGTGCTGTGTCTGCCGGGTGACTGCGTCGGCGACCCGGTGTGCACGAACGCGCTCACGACGGTCGACTACTGCACGGGCACCGCTTCGGCGCTGCCGGTGCTGTGAGGGAGGTCGTCATGCGCAGCAAGCACCTTTGTGCAATCGCGCTACTCGCTGCGGCATGCGGCGATGATGGTGCGACCTCGCGCGACGGTGGCGTCGACGTGCAGCTCATCGACGCGCCGACGTCGGTTCCGATGATCACGTCGTTCGTCCCGTCGCCGTCGCAGATTCCGGCGAATACGCCAACCCAGGTGACGTTCACGTGGACGTACCTGATGGAGCCGACGCTCCCCGATCCGACATGCTCGATCGACAACGGCATCGGCGCAGTCATGCGCGGCGTGCCGGTCACCGTGACGATCGCTGGCACGACGCTGCTCACGTTGACCTGCACGAACTCTGCGGGCGCCGGCTCGAAACAGGTCGTGCTCGCGGTGCCGCCGGCGGCGCCGATCCTCGCGACGTTCACCGCGACACCGGCGCCGATCATGCCGAACGCCGCCACGTCGGTGACGTTCAGCTGGACCTACTCGAACTCGCCGTCGCCGGCACCGATGTGCACGATCGACGGCGTCGCGGCGACGTCGGGCACCGCGATGCAGCTCACGTTGTCGCAAGCGCGCACGTATCGGTTGCGCTGCTCGAACACGCAGGGCTTCGCGATCCGCGACGTGACCGTCCCGGTCAATGAATGCGCGGGCGGCACGCACGACTGCAACGCGCACGCGACCTGCAACGATACCGTCGAAGGCTTCACGTGCTCGTGCAACACGGGTTACGTCGGCAACGGCGATGTGTGTAGCCAGCAGAACGTGAACTGCGTAGCGGGGTGCGGTGCAAATGCGACCTGCACGACTGCGACGAACGCTTGCACGTGCAACGTCGGGTTCGTCGGCGACGGCGTGACGTGTACGCGCGAGCGGCTGATGTTCGTCACGTCAGCATTCGGCACGGGCAACCTGTCGTCATGGTCGGGCGCGGTCGGTACCGGCCTCGCAGCGGCTGACTCGATCTGCCAGGCCGAAGCCGCGACGCTAGGCCTTACTGGCACAAAGTTCGTCGCGTGGATGAGCGACAGCAACACGGACGCGTACTGCCACATTCATGACCTTACAGGCAAGAAGGCCACTGGCTGCGGCTTGGGCGCAGGCAACTTGCCCGTAGCCGCGGGTCCGTGGGCACGGGCTGACGCCACACGATCACCAGCCGCACCTGCGATCGACAAGTGGCTTGCGCCGATGCGCCAGACCTTCACGCCAGTCACGTTCACTGCCGCCGGTAATGACGTCTCGGCGACGACGCCGTTCTTCCTGTACACCGGTACCGACGATAGCGGCGTGTTCACCGGCACGGCGTGCACGGACTGGACGACAACGGCGGGCACGGGCGCGATGGGTGACATCTCCGGCGGCGGCACGGCGTGGACCGATCAGGGCACGGATCCGAGCTGTGCGACGAGCGGCCGCCTGCGCTGCGTCGAGGTCGGTACCGGTCCTGCTCTCCCGTCGCGCCATCCCGCGAACGCGAAGCGCGGGTTCGTGACGTCCGTGTCTGGCACCGGCGCGTTCAGTACGTGGGCTGATGCGCAGGGCTCGAGCGGCATCACCGCTGCCGACGAGATCTGTAGATCGCGTGCGCGATTTGCGGGCTACGCGAATGCCGCGAGCTTCAAAGCATGGGCCTCGTACTCGACGGTCAGCGCACCGAACCGGTTCACTTACAGCGGGCCATGGTACCGGCCCGACGGTATCCAGATCGGTACGCGGACGACGCTGACGACCGGACGCATCCTCGCGCCGATGTACCAGACGGAGGCGAACGACTACGCTTCGGGTAATGCCGAGACCGGCAGCGTGTGGACCGGTACAACCGCGGGCGGCTCGTACTACACCAGCTCCGGCAACTGTTCGAGCTGGGGGTTCACGACGTCCACGGCGATCATCGGCAGGACCGATATGGCGGACTTCCGCTGGGTGGCGGTCGGCTCGAGCTCCAGCGTGCCGACGTACACGAACTCGTGCTCGGCAACGAACTACCGTCTGTACTGCCTCGACGATAGTCCGTAGAGCCGAGCGCTCGCGGGTTCCGGGGGCAACCACGCACCTCTGGACCCGTTCGTGCGTTCGCGGGGCGTATCCGTAGATGTACTAACCGCTTGAGTAGTTGCCGAATCCGCGGTTTCCTTTTGGGTCGATGAGCCCGGGCACTCAGGTTGGCGCGTATCGCATCGTCAAACAGATCGGCGAGGGCGGGATGGGTTCGGTCTGGCTTGCCGAGCACGCGATGCTCGGTCGCCGCGCGGCCGTAAAGCTATTGCATCCTTCGTACAGCTCACACCAAGAGATCGTGCAGCGCTTCTTCAACGAGGCGCGCGCGGCCACATCGATCTCCGATCCGGGAATCGTCCAAATCTTCGATTTTGGCAATCAGCCCGACGGGCAGGCCTACATCGTCATGGAGCTCCTCGAGGGCGAGCCACTCGATACCCGACTCGAGCGCCAGGGCAGGCTGCCGATAGACGAGACGCTTCGTATTATGCGCCAAGTCGCAAGCTCGCTGGGCGCGGCGCACGCGCGCGGCATCGTGCATCGCGACCTCAAGCCCGAGAACATCTTCATGGTGCGCGACCCGGAGGTCGTCGGCGGAGAGCGTGCGAAGCTTCTCGACTTCGGGATCGCCAAGCTCGGCGAGCAGTCGGGCGTGCAAACGCAGACGAACATGATCATGGGCACGCCGGCGTACATGTCGCCTGAGCAATGCCGCGGCGCCAAACACATCGATGCCCGCTCCGACGTCTACGCACTCGGCTGCGTGATGTTCACCCTGCTCACCGGCAGGCCGCCGTTTACCGCAGAAGGGCATGGCGACTGGATCGTCATGCACATCACGCAGCCCGCGCCCCGGTTGGCGAGCGTGCTGCCACACGCGTCGGCGATGCTCGATCAGCTGGTCGCCAAGTGTCTGGAGAAAGATCCCAACGCGCGCTTCGCGAACGGCGCAGAGCTCGCAGGCGCGCTCAACCAGCTCGTGACTCATATGTCGCAGCCCGGCATGCCTATCGCGGCGCATGCAGCGGTGACGATCGCGGCGAAGCCGCAGACTACGCTGCGTTCAGCCGCCGCGCAGTCGGCCGCGGTGACGGGAAAGCAAAGCTCGACGCTTGCGATCGTCGGTGGGCTCGTTGTGTTACTCGCAATCGGCGGCGGGATCGCGTTCTACGCCACGCGCGATAAGGGCGAGCCAGATGGACAAGCGCAGGCGAGCGCGCCGACACCTATGCCACCGAAGGCAGAGCCACCGAAACCGGAGCCACTGCCGCCACCCTCGCCAGCACCGGCGCCACCCGAGCCATCGCCTCCAGCGGAGGCAAAGCCCGAGACCGTCGACATTCGCATCGAGTCGAACCCGAGCGGTGCAGCCGTGTTTGTCGCGGAGGAGAAGGTCCCGCGCGGCAAGACGCCATACACGCTCTCGATCAAGAAGTCGGATCCGGCGATCGAGATCAAGCTCGTTGCAACCGGCTACGCGCCCAAGAAGGCGAAGGTGTCACCAGCGACGGATACGTCGATCGCGGTTCCCCTCACGAAGGCCAGACGCGGTACCACGGCGACGCAAACGCCGTCATCACCGGTGAGCGACGACAGCGACGAGACAATGAATCCATTCAACAAGAAGAAGTGAGTCGCCTATGAATCGAATTGCGATGGTGGTCGCAGCGTTGATCCTGAGCAGTGGGCTCGTGCTTGCGCAGTCGGGCGAGAAAGCCGCCGAGGAATGGTTCAACAAAGGCAACGTCGCCTACGATCTCGGCCGTTACGACGAAGCCGCGGATAACTTTACGAAGGCGTACGAGGCGTGGCAACGCCCGGAGTTCCTCTACAACATCGCGCAGGCCTATCGGCTCGGTGGCAACTGCGCTAAGGCGCTCCACTTCTACAAGCGATTCAAGACGCTCAAGGAAAAGGACACGCTCGCGCCGCTCCCCGCAAAGAAGCGCGAAGAAGTCGATCGGTTCATCAGCGAACTCACGGACTGCGCAGCCAAGGGGCAATCGAGCGCGAACGTCCCGCCCGATACCACCGACAGACCGCCGCAGTCCCCGCCAGCGACGACGCCAACGCCAACAACGATACAGACGGCCGCCGCGCCGCCGGCCGAGCCGGAGGAACCCGAACAGCCGGTCGACACGCCGGCGCGCTCGAGCAACGTCGTGCCGATCGCCGTCGGTGCCGGAGCCGTCGTCCTGTTCGGCGCGGCGCTTGGCCTAGAGCTCTGGGCGCGATCGACATACAGCGACGCGAAGGCGGAAAACGATCCAGCCACGCAGGAGTCGCTATGGCACTCGGCGAATACCAAGCGTTATACCGCCGACGGCCTCGCGGTCGGCGGCGCTGCTTGTGCAGGCATCGCGGTGTGGCTGTTCATTCGCAATCGCAACAACCCGAGCGAGAAGGAAGTAACGATTGCACCGATCGGCGGGCCAGGGCTTGCCGGCATCGGGATCGCAGGGAGCTACTGATGGCGAAGCGAATTTGTCTGGCGCTGCTCATCGCGTCGTGCGGTGCGTTTCCACAACCACCGCGCAATCAGAATCCCGACGCTGCCCCCGACACCGCTGCCGCCGACACGCCCAACGGTGCGAGTTTGGCAGTCACGACCCTCTCACCGCCTGACAACAGCACTGGCAATCAGGCGAGCACTACCACGGTGACAGCTACGTTCGCGGAGACTCTCGACTGTGCGGCAATCACGGATGCGAGTTTGAAGGTGTCCGAGAGTGGTGCGGACGTCGTTGGTCAGGTGACATGCGCGGCCGGCACGCTGACGTTCCAACCCACGAACGGCGTATTGCCCACGGCGACGACATTGCTGGCGACCATTGATGCGAGCGTGCGTAGCGTTGGAGGCGCGACTCTGGGGGCACCACGCTCGTGGACCTTCGACGTAGCGCCGTGGACGCGGCAGCTCGGAACGGCAGCGCTCGACGCCCCTTCGGCGATTGTTTCCGACGCTGCCGGTAACGTGTACGCTGTCGGCTATACATCGGGTGCGCTCGACGGCGGCACGAACGTCGGGCTCAACGACGCGTTCATCACGAAGTACAGCGTTACAGGCGCAAGGCAGTGGACGCGCGTATTCGGCACGACCGCCAACGATCAGGCGTACGGTATTGCGCGTGACACGGCAGGAGACCTTGTGGTTGTCGGCTCGACGAAAGGTGACCTCCAGGCCACGAATGCTGGTGGAGAAGACTTGTTCGTGACGAAGTACGATCTCGGCGGGAACCGGACTTGGATGCGCCAGCTCGGCACCAGCGCGGATGACATCGCTCGCGGTGTTGCCATCGATCCAAACGGCAACATCTACGTCGCCGGTACGACGCGCGGAAACCTCGATGGCACGAGTGCAGGTGGCTATGATGGATTCGTCGCCAAGTACAACGGCAGCGGAGCACTGCAATGGGTCCGCCAGTTCGGCACGACAGCCGACGAAGGTGGGAGTGGTGCGATCGCCGATCCATCGGGCAACGTCTACGTTACCGGCTACACATCGGGAAGCCTCGACGGTACGAACGCAGGGGCGACGGATATCTATCTGGTGAAATACGACACGACCGGCGTCAAACAGTGGACACGCCAACTCGGAACTTCGGACTACGACGCAGGTGACGCAATCGCAATCGATGGGATGGGTAACATTTTCATCGCCGGCGAAACAATGGGCGGCCTCGACGGCAATACGAGTGCGGGTGGCCAGGACCTCGTCCTCGTCAAGTACAACGACGCTGGTAGCAAGCTCTACACTAGGCAATTTGGCAGCACTGCGAACGACGTAGGGTATGGGATCGCGATGAATCTGGGTGGCGAGGCGTACGTGACCGGAAACACAGCCGGCGGACTTGAGGGCAATACGAACGCTGGCATGCAGGACCTGTACGTCGTGAAGTATGCGCTGAACGGCACGCGGGTGTGGATCCGTCAAATGGGGAGCGCAAGCTATGACGTGGGGCTGGGCATCACCGTTTTGAGCAACGACGTCGTCGTTTTCGGATCTACCGGCGGCGGAGTCGACGGGAACACGAACGCTGGCGCCACTGACTGCATCATCGTCAAGTACCAACAAGACGGCCGCAAACGCTGAGTGCCGTCTCACGTAGCGTCCGCGTGTCACACGCGGGCGCTACGGTCAATCATGGGCTGTTGCTCGCGCGATCAGCTCTGCGATCGCTGTTTGGCCGACGCGCTCGCGCAGCTACGCGGCGTGGCGGCCTGTCGTGGCGAGTACTGGGCCCGCTGCGTCGCGGAGCGGGTGGTACGCACGCGGCTGTGGCCGGCCTACGACGGCAGGTGCAAGAGCATCGCGCACGACAAGGTCCGTGATCTCGGCCGCGACGAACGGCTACGCGAGGAGCTCGCGCGACTCTGCGCGTCGTGGGCCGCTCGCTGGTGGGCGCATTAGCGGAATGTCGGGTCGAATTTCTCGATGCGCTGGAGCGAGAAGCTGTCGGACCAGTAGACGTAATCGCCGGCGACAGTGAGGTAGAGGGCCTGGCCCTGATGGTGACCGCAGGCGAGCATATGAACCGGGCCGCCGAATCGCGACACCTGCTTGATGCGATACACATCCGAGTACGCGGTGACGAAGTAGAGGTTCTTGTCGTCCGCGGCCAGGTCGAAGACGAGCGGTTGATCCTCGGCGATCGTTCCGACTCCGCCGCCGTCGCGTGCCACCATTCGCACTCG
>DASUFX010000124.1:0-16306 GCA_036274355.1 Kofleriaceae bacterium
CACGAGCCGCACGGACACTGGGGCGGTTGGATCGGTATTGGCTACGCTGTGCCGCTGCAAAGCACCGGTAAAGATCCGACGACCGAGCTGAAGATCGATCCGCAACCGCGCCTCGACTTCCACCTCGGCACCGTGCTGTCACTCGTGCCGAAATGGGACATCTACGCGGACTTCGCGATCCTCGATCGCGGTGATCGTGAGAATCCGGCCACGATGCTCCCGATCCTCGATGGCGGCTTCGATCAGAAGCAAATCATCTTCGGCATCACGCGGCACATCGAAGTCAGTCGCAAGAATCGCGATTACGACTATGACAACGACTCGGTGCGCCTCGGCAGCTTGTAGTCCGCGCCAGCTCAGCTACGCTGTGTCCGTTTGGCTAACGGGCTTTCAGTTCACCTGATCCTGATCCTCGCTCAGGTGTGCTTCGCCTCGCTGCCGGTCGCCGGCAGGCTCGCGATGCAGGGCCACATCGGTCCGGCGGCGATCGTGCTCGCGCGGATGTCGGGCGGCGCACTCGTATTCGCGCTGATCGCGTGGCGGCGCGGCGTGCTGCGCATCGACAAGCGCGATCTACCGGCACTGTTCGGCTGCTCGATTCTCGGCGTTGCTGCGAATCAAACGCTGTTCGTACAAGGCCTCGCCCGTTCGACCGCGACAAACGCGACCGTGCTCGGCTCGACGATCCCGGTATTCACGGCGCTCGTTGCGATCACGCTCGGTCGCGAGCCCGTGCACCCGCGGCGCTTGATCGGTATTGCCGTCGCGTTCAGCGGCGTGGCCGTGCTCGTGGGCGCCGATAACCTGTCGCTGTCGTCGGGTCACCTGCTGGGCAGCGCGATGATCCTGCTCAACTCGCTGTGCTACGGCACGTACCTCGTCGTCGTGCGGCCGCTCGCCGAGAAGTACGATCCGCTCGGCCTCATCGCGTGGTTGTTCATCCTCGGCGTGCCCTTGGTGCTGCCGCTCGGCCTGATCGAATTCGCACGCACACCGGCGTTCCATGCCAGTGACATCGGCTACTTCGCGTTTCTGATCGCGGTACCGACGGTCTCCGCGTATGGCCTCGTCCAGGTCGCGCTGCGCCGTACCGAGTCGTCGCTGGTCGCCGCGTACATCTATCTGCAGCCGGTGATCGCGACCGTCGGCGCGATGTTCCTGCTCGACGAACAGCCGACGCTTCGCACCGCGATCTGCGGCGTTATCGTGCTCTTCGGCGTCTGGTTAGCAGCGCGCCGAGCCAGATAACAGCCGCACCCAGCCAGCCGCTACCGCTGCTCGAGCGGCAGCCGCAACCGTCGTCGGCGGCGACGCCGTGCACCCAGATGTGGCTCGTGACGACGATGCGCTGATTGAGATCGTTGATCAGCTCGACGCGATAGCGCCGCAACTGCGCGCCAGGCTCGTCGGAGAACGTGACCTTCGTGTCGTTGCCGGCGATCGGCTTCTGATCGATCTTCTTACCGTCGCGCCACAGCTGCGCGATGGTGCCGTCGCCACCGACGACGTGAACGGTCGCCTCGACATCCGCGATATCTGAAATCTCGTCGCCGATTTCAGCGTCGCCGATCGTCAGCTCGACGAACGGATCGTCGGGGCCACGCAGCTGGACGGCGGTGCGGCCCTTGTGAAGCGCGTCGACGATCGCCGCTTCGCTCAAGTTGTCGGCAAGCACGAGTGTGGTCGGGCTGCCGATCGGCGATGCGGTCGGACCGGTGTCCATGCCGGCGCGATGGTCATCGCTGCCGCCGACCACGGCGATGTGATTGCCCTCGTCGAGCAGCGAGTCCCACAGCGTGACGACGCGCGGCACGAATGCCTGCACGCCGATGTCGAAGTTGCCGGTGATCAGCTCCATCGCGGAGACCTTCTCCCACGGCGTGTCGTCGACGTGACCCCACGAGCAACCGATGCATTGATCGCCGAGATCGAGCACCGGATGGTTGACGATCATCACGGCGCCTTCGGCAGCGATGTCGTCGGCGATGCCGGCCATGGCCCGGCCCTTGTAGCCAAGCCGATGCTCGATGTAGTCGTGCGTGCCCACCGAGTTCGTGTGGCCGCTGTACGTCGTGATCTCGCTGCCGCGCAGGAACAGCAGATCCGGCTGCGACGGCTGATACGCCGCGATCAGCGCGTGCTGCGCGTACGTGTTGTGATCGGACAGGTTCACGAAATCGAGGCCGCGGCTCTTCGCGAGCGTCGCGATCTGATCGAACGTCGCGCCGGCGTCGCCGCTCTGGACCGAGTGGACGTGAAAGTCGCCCTTGTACCAGCGGCGCTCCGGGTTCAGCACGACCGGCGAGTACGGCGCCTTCGGCAGCACCTGCAGCGTCGCGTTGTCGCGGCACACGACGTCGATCGAGTAGTGGCCGCCCGTCGCATCGAGCTTCGCTTTACCGATCGACACGGTCCACGTGCCGGGTGCGATCGGGCCGGGCAAGTAGCTGCGCGACGATTGGTCGACGCCGATGATCGCGTCTTCGGTGTTGCCGCCACCCCAGCCGCGATAGCTGCCGTCGGGCGCCCACACGCCCCAGTCGAGGATCACGAAGTCGGATCCGTCCGTGTGCGTGACCTGGATCTCGACGGTGCCGGCCGGCACGTCGAACGGCACGTCGACGTAGTCGCCGTTCGCAGCGGTGACGTCGCCCTCGTAGTGCATCGACGATAGGACGACAGCAAAGACGATCACACCCATGGCTCATCGTACGCTGCATGGCGTATTCGTGTGGAGCTCGAAACCGGCGAAGCGTGACGCCTGGACGAGCTCAGTCCGCAGGTAGTCGCCACGGATCGACCGGTGCGGCGCTTCGTGTCGAACATTGCGCGCATGCGGTCGCGCACGTCACCGCCGCCGGCGGTTCGAATCGGCTGCAGCGCAGCACGACGAGTAGCTCGCCATCGCGAGCGACGTAGCAGCCGATCTCCTCACGGCGGCCGGTCTCGGGGCAGGTAACGAGCAGCTCATCCATCATGCGCCTCGGCGATTCAACGATCGTGCCGCAATTCGTCGATCCGTCGTCCAGGGCAGGAGTTGCGCGTTTTGTCCTGAAATAACCGTGGGCATGCGGCTTGATAGGTCCACGGGCCATGCGATCCATGCTCATCACCTGTCCGGAAACGGCGGATTTCGAAGAGATCGAGTACGTCGCCAGCCCGCTGGGCATGTTGATCACCTCGTGCACGCGATTCTCGCCTGCGTGCGCAGTTCACTGTCAGCGCGAGTGCGCAGCGCGGCTCGACCGCAAGCGACTGCAGTCACTCGTTCGTCGACGACGAAGACACGCTCGTCGGCGAGGACACCCTTCTCAAATTCGCGCAGCCGTTGCGTCCGTGAAGTCGAGGCCGACGTGATTGCGCGTTTGTCACGGGAGCGTGAGGTGAACGATCCGGACCCATGACACGTCCGGTTCGGTGCAATATCCCGGGCACATGAACCGAGACGTCATGCGCGCGAGTTTCTCGGCGGTGATCTTCACGCTCGTGCTCGGCGTGTTGATCATTCTCGGGTCGCGCCATCTCGCTCATTTCGACGCGGCGCTCGTTGGCTACACGTTTGCGACACTGTTCGCGACGTTCGGCATCACCTACCGCTACGCGATGTGGCTGCGCCGGCCGCCGACGCAGATGTACTGGCGACGCGGCTGGCGTACGTTCCTGTCGCCGGCGCGGCTTCCGGGCAACTTCTGGCGCTTTCTCAAGCGTGCGGTCGTCGAGGTTGCAGGGAACCGCTTCATCTTCCGTCGTAACAAGCTGCGCGGGCTCGCGCACTTCCTTCTGATGTGGGGGTGTTTGCTCGCCGCTGCGATCACGTTCCCGCTGGTGTGGGGCTGGATCCATTTCGAGACGGTGCCCGGTCAACTCGACACCTACCGCGCGTATCTGTTCGGCTTCGCCACCGGCGAGTTCCCGGTCCGCTCGGTGCCCGCGTTCATCGTGTTTCACGGGCTAGTGTGGGCGTCGTTCCTCGTCCTTGCGGGCGTGATGCTCGCGTTCCGCCGGCGCATGAGGGACCGCGGCGCCGAGGCGGTGCAGCAGTTCGGCGAGGACATCCTGCCGCTCGTGCTGCTCGCCGCGATCAGCGTCACCGGTCTGATGATCACGATCAGCTACACGTGGCTACGTGGCTACGCGTACGACTTCCTCGCGATCTTGCATGCGGTCACGGTGATCGTGACGCTGCTGTGGCTGCCGTTCGGAAAGTTCTTCCATATCTTCCAGCGGCCCGCGCAGCTCGGTGTCGGCTTCTACAAGGACGAGGGTGCGCGCGGCGAGCAAGCGCGCTGCAAGCGCTGCGATCGGCCGTACGCGTCCGCGGCGATGGTCCGCGACCTGATCACCGTCGAGCGCCAGCTCGGCTTTCGCTACGAGATGACGAGTGGCGCGAGCCATTACCAGGAAATCTGTCCGGCTTGCCGGCGAGCGCTGTTCGGGCTCGCGCAAGGCGCTCTGTGGACGGAAACGACGTAACCATGTCCAAGCTACCCGTCGACGATCTCGCGATCACGCGCAGCTTTGGCCCGCACCTGTCGCCCGGCACGCGCGGTGGTACCGAGCAGGTGCCTGACCGCCTCGTCAAGACGCACTGCTGCTTTTGCGGCCAACAATGCGGGATCCAGCTCAAGGTCGCGGGTAACGAAGTGATCGGCTTCGAGCCGTGGGAAGACTTTCCGTTCAACCGCGGCATGCTGTGCCCGAAGGGCGTCAAACGGTACCTCCAGGGCTCGCACCCGGATCGGCTGCTCACCGCGCTGCGCCGAGATCCGAGCGCGCATGGCGGGTTCTCGTCGATGGGCTACGACGCGGCCATCGCGCAGGTCGCGACGGAGATCGCGCGGCTGCAGAAAGACCACGGCAACGCGTCGGTCGCCGTGCTAGGCGGCGCGAGCCTGACGACGGAGAAGACGTACTTGCTTGGCAAGTTCGCGCGCGTCTGCTTGAAGACGCCGTTCATCGACTACAACGGCCGGCTCTGCATGGTGAGCGCGGGCGCCGCGAACAAGAAGGCGTTCGGCATCGATCGCACGACGAATCCGTGGTCGGACATGGTCGGCACCGACGTGATCTGGGTCGCGGGATCGAACGTCGCAGAGTGCTCGCCGATCACGACAAACTACATCTGGCAAGCGCGCGAGATGGGCGCGAAGGTCATCGTTCAGGATCCGCGGATCACGCCCGTCGCGCGGACGTGCGATCTGTACCTGCCGGTGCGCCCCGGTCGCGACGCCGCACTGTTCGCCGGCGTGCTCGGTCTCATGATCGAGCACGGCTGGGTCGACCGCGACTTCATCGCGCAACACACCGTCGGCTTCGAAGCGGTCGAGGCGTACTGCAAGGAGTGGCCGGTCGCGCGTACGGCAGAAGTGACCGGCGTACCCGAGCGCTCGCTGCGCAAGGCGGCCGAGCTGTGGGGCACCGCGAAGACGAGCTTTTTGTTCCACGCGCGCGGCATCGAGCATCACTCGAACGGCGTCCAGAATTCACTTGGCACGATCAACCTCGTGCTCGCCTCGGGCCGGATCGGAAAACCTAAGAGCGGCTATGGCACGATCGTGGGACAAGCGAACGGGCAGGGCGGACGCGAGCACGGCCAAAAGTGCGACCAGCTGCCGGGATGGCGCGAGATCGCGAATCCCGCGCACCGCGCCTATATCGCGGACGTGTGGAAGATCGACGAGAAGGAGCTGCCGGGTCCCGGCGTCGACGCGTACGAGCTATTCCGCAAGATCGACGCTGGCGAGATCAAAGGTCTGATCGCGATCTGCTTCAACCCGAAGGTATCGCTGCCCGACAATCAGTTCGTCACCCGCGCGCTCGAGAAACTCGAGTTCTTCGTCGCGATCGACTTCTTCTTGAACGAGACCGCGCGGCACGCCGATATCGTGCTCCCGGGAAGCCTTCAGGAAGAAGACGAAGGCACCGTCACGCAGGTCGAGGGCCGCGTCATCAAGATCAATAAGGCGGTCGAGTGCCCGGGCGAGGCGCGGCAGGACTGGCGGATCATCCAGGACATCGCGCGCGCGCTCGAGCGACCGCACGGGTTCACGTTTGACAGCCCACGCGCGATCTTCGAGGAGCTGCGCGTTGCGAGCAAAGGTGGCGTCGCCGACTACTCGGGCATCACGTACGAGAAGATCGAGGCGCAGATGGGCGTGTTCTGGCCGTGCTACAGCACCGATCCGAAGACCGGCGAGGCGACGCCGGATCACCAGGGCACGCCGCGGCTGTTCGAGGCAGGGAGCTACAACCCGGTCGCGAAAGGCGCCGGACCGTTCTACTTCCCCGACGGCAAGGCGCGATTCAACGTCGCCGACTACCGGTCCGCAGTCGACGACGTCTCCGCGGACTATCCGCTGTTCCTCACGACGGGCCGCGTTGTCAGCCAGTTCCTGTCTGGAACGCAGACGCGCCGGATCGGACCGCTCGTCAAACAGTACCCCGAGCCGCGTCTTGAGCTGCACCCGCGCCTCGCCGAGAAGCTCGGAATCGCCGATGGCGAATGGGCGACGTGCGAGACCCGCCGCGGCGCGATCACGATCCGCGCGATGGTCGTCACGACGATCCGCCCCGACACCGTGTTCATTCCGTATCACTGGGCAGGCGACAAGAGCGCGAACCGGCTGACCGTCGCTGCACAGGATCCGATCAGCAAGATCCCGCAGTACAAGGTGTGCGGCTGCCGCGTGCGTCGTGCCGATGCGCCTCCCTCGTACGCCGCCGAACGGGAGCCCCAACAGTAATGCCCGTCCCACAGCACCTCGAATTCTTCGTCGACCCGAGCCGCTGCATCGGCTGCCAGGCATGCGTGCAAGCGTGCACCGAATGCGACACGCACAAAGGCGAGGCGATGATTCACCTCGAGTACGTCGATCGCGCGCACTCGATCCAGACGGTCCCCGTCGTGTGCATGCACTGCGAGCAGCCAACGTGCGCGGAGGTCTGCCCGGCCGACGCGATCAAGCGCACCGGCGACGGCGTCGTGCAGAGCGCGCGCAAGCCGCGCTGTATCGCGTGCGGTAACTGCGTCGTCGCGTGTCCGTTCGGAGTGCCCGAGCTCTACATCGATCGCGCGATCATGATGAAGTGCGACATGTGCTACGACCGCACGTCGATCGGCAAGAAGCCGATGTGCGCGACCGTCTGTCCGAGCCAAGCGCTGTTCTTCGGAACACGCGAGCAGGCGATGGCGCTGCGGCCCCAATCGATGCCGACGAACAAGTTTCGCTTCGGCGAGCAAACGATCACGACGCGCGTGAACGTGATGGCACCGCGCCGCGCCATGCCGTCGCATGTCGACGTCACCGCCGCGATGGAGGACAAGCCACACAATCGCGGGCTGCGGCTTCCCGTCATCGATACCGCCGATCCGTTCGCCGAGGTGGAGGTCTGATCATGCCCGACGATCCGCAATCGCGCTTCGAGGAAGACCAGCAGCTCGATCCGCGCATCGACTCGCCCGCGCGCGAGGGCCTCACCGGTACGGCGCGCAGCGATGTCTACGAGCCGACGCGCGATCCCGAGGAGGTTACCGTCGGTCCCGATCACCGCCCGATGGCGGAGCAGCCGCGTTGGCGGCGCGACTTCGCGACCGATTGGCCCGAGGACCACTTCGTCGCGCGGCGCGACTTCGCGAAGTTTCTGGTGCTCACGAGCGGCGCATTCGTAGCCGGTCAGGTGTGGATCGCGGCCAATAGCCTGTTGCGCAAGCAGCGGTCCGCGCCGGCGCGTCAGAAGATCGGCTCGCTATCCGCGCTGCCACCCGGTAGCGCCACGATGTTCGCGTACCCGACGGACCGCGATCCATGTCTCTTGATCCGGACGCGCGATGGCAAGCTGCTCGCGTATAGCCAGAAGTGCACGCACCTATCCTGCGCCGTCGTACCGAAGCTCGACGAAGGCATCCTGCACTGTCCGTGTCATGAGGGCGTCTTCGATCTCGCATCCGGTCGCAACATCGCAGGGCCGCCGCCACGCCCGCTCCCCGCGATCGAGCTCGAGGTTGTCGGCGATGACATCTTCGCGATCGGGGTGAAGGAGCGCACCGTATGACACCAAAGCCGCAACGCCAGCTCACGCGCGCTCAGCGCACCACGGTCGTCACCGGCGTGCTGTGCTTCGTCCTGATCCTCGTCGTGCTCCAGCTCTGGCTGCTCACCGCGACGATGAATGCCTATCTCGGAGGCGACGATGGCGCGGTGTGGCCGGCACTCGGCGCGAGCGTCGTGTGCCTAATGTTGAACCTCGGCCTGCTTCGGTATTTGATGAAGCGATGACGCAGCCGGCGCCACCGCCCGCGGGACTCGCGGGAATGCACCCGGCCTACTTCGCGCTCGTGATGGCGACCGGCATCGAGTCGCTCGCGAGTGAGCTGATGAGCATGCATTCGCTCGCGGTCGGTCTGTTCGCGCTCAATCTCGTCTTCTATCCGCTGCTGTGGATTCTCACGATCGCGCGCATCGTCCGACACCGTGATCGCGTGCGCGCCGATCTCTTGCACCACGGCCGCGCCGTCGGGTTCTTCACGACCGTCGCCGCAACGTGCGTCCTCGGCACGCAGTGCTTGCTGATCGGAGGAAGCGTAACGGCTGCGTTCGCATTGTGGTGCGGTGGCATCGTGCTGTGGGCGCTGCTCATCTACGGCGTGTTCACGCTGTTGATGGTCAAATCCGACAAACCAACGCTGGCCGAGGGCATCAATGGCGGCTGGCTGATCAGCGTTGTCGCCGCGCAATCGGTGGCCGTGCTCGGCGCCCAGCTCGCACCAAGCTTCGGCGATCACGCAGCCCAAGCGGCCCTGTTCTCGCTCGCGATGTGGCTCGGCGGCGGCATGCTCTATCTCTGGATCATTTCGCTGATCTTCTACCGCTACATGTTCTTCACGCTCAGCCCGTCGGACCTCGCCCCTCCGTACTGGATCAACATGGGCGCGGTCGCGATCTCGACACTTGCCGGCACGATGCTCGTCGCGGCGGCACCGCAGTCGCCCGCGATCCAGCAGATCCTACCGTTCGTTCGTGGTCTGACGCTGTTGTGGTGGGCGACCGCAACCTGGTGGATCCCGATGCTCGTCATCCTCGGCATCTGGCGGCACATCGTTCGCAAGTTTCCACTGCGCTACGACCCGCTGTATTGGGGCGCTGTGTTCCCGCTCGGTATGTACACCGTGTGCACGGCGCGGCTCTCGAAGGCGATCGAGGCTGCGTTCCTCGTCGAGATCTCGCGCGGGTTTGTGTACGTCTCACTCGCCGCGTGGTGCGTCGCCACGCTCGGGATGCTGCTCCACTTCGTACGACGCCGGTCAGCCTGAGCCACGAACGCGCGTCGCCGTAAACCTCTGGCGCGCTAAGGGCAGGCTGCGGGCGAGTACGCCCACGTGTCGTCGAGCGCGTCGACAGCGTCGGTGGTGCCGCCATGAATGATTAGCTGCTGGCGTAGCGGAGCGTAAGCTATCGTCTGCCGGTTGCGCGGCGAAGGCCCGCTCGACGGAGCTTCCGTCCACATCACGCCATCCCACTCCCAGGTGTCGCCGAGCGATCCGCTCGGCGGATTCACCGCCAAACATCACGACGCGCCCAAGTCGTCGGGTGGCCCGGTTCGGGGGAGTAGCAGTTCCATGCGGTCGTGGCGGCGGAAACGACGGTGGACGTCTCTTCGGCACCCTCTTTGATCGCGTCGAACAGCTCGCGTCGCCGATGACGTTCAGCAACGCGCTCGCGGTTGATGGCGACACGCTCGCGCTGACCGGGGCGGGCCGGCTTGTCGCGCGGTTCGGTTCCGCGGCTGGAACCGGCGCGATCATTATCACGAATGGAGACAAAGCAATCGCGATCGGGTTCTTGCCGGTCGAGGCGACACATGACGGCGACGCCGACGGCAAGTCCGATGCGCAGGAGCTCTACGCGAACATGATCGCGTACCTCTGCGGGTATTGAGTTCCTAGCCGCGGCGCGACGCGCGAGCATGCGGCATCGCGAGCTTCGCGGCAGCCGCCCGCTCCTTCATCTGGCTCGGCTTTCCGCGGTTCGCCGAGCGCCGCGTGCTCTTGCGTGATGGCCGCGTGCGCGAGTCCTCGAGCGTCGCTGTCGCACGCGTCGTACGCGCGAGCGTATTCCGGCGAGCCGTGAACGGACCACCCGCGCGACGATCCGCTGCGCTCGCCCCGCGCGCGGCAGTGTCGACGTAGTACGCGCGATTGGCTTTCTCGGGACGTTTCAACGCACGCGCGAGTGCGGATGGTCCGCGACCGACGCGCCGGCCGATCAACTCACCTTCGTCACGCGTGGCTCGACGCGGCCGATGTGGTCGACTCGTGCCGCTCGGCCCGGGGCGACGTCCCGTATGCAGCTGGTGTTTCTTCCGCGTACGTTCGATCGCAGTGCCGACCGCGCTTACCGCGCGCGCGAACGCGACGTCGTGCGCGTGTGCTCGTTTCTCGACGAGGATCGAAGGTCGACCGCTCATGACAACCTTGATGCGGCAGACGGTGTCGACACCGCCTCGCGGGCCGTTGATGTCGGTGAAGCGGACGGTGACACGCTCGATCAATCCGGCCGCGTGACCGATTCGCGATGCGAGCTGCATCCGGATACGGTGCTCGAAGCCACTTCCTAGCTTGACGGAAGATCGCGTCGTCACGGGAAGCTCGCCGATCGAGCGGCGACCTGCGGACCGCTTTCCGATTTTCGAGGAGCCCTTTGCGAATCGTGCGCGCGTCATGAACAAGGATACCGCCATGACAACCGATGGCGACGGGGGCGCGGTTGCTGCCGCGTACTTCGTGGTTACGGTCCTGTCATGAGCACGATGATCATGGCGATCACGTTCGCCCTGCTGACCATGCTTGCTGTTGCGTCCCTCGGTCGCTCGCTGAGGCGATCGATGGATGCGCACTGAGCGGTCACTAGTGTGGCGTTACCTGCTCTTGGTGTGTCTCGATCGCACTCATCTCTTCCCTGTGCTTGACGAGCTCGAGCAGTAGCTCGTTGCTCTGGTGCGCTCGCGCACGTAATGCGGGCACACGCTCACGGATCTTCGTGCGAATCGCATCGCGCGTATCCCATGAATGATCGATGCGTGCGACGAGCTGGCCGATGCCGATGCTGCCGAGCGGCGGACTCTCCATCGCGAGATCCTCGAGCAGGCCGGTCACTTTGGATGCGTAGGGAAGGGCGGCGAACGGGGTGCCGCGAAGCGCGGCGAAGATCAGAAAGTGCAAGCGCATGCCGACGGCAAGATCGAATCGGCTCATGAGATCGAGAATTTGACGCGGCGAATAGCGACGTCGCAGGATCTCGGCGCGCTCTGCGTTTTGCATGTGCGCGACGACGGCATGACTGTGCTGCACGTCGGTCTTCTCCATCGGCACGAACACGACATCGGAGTCGTATCGCTCGACCATGAAGTCGGCCGCGTTCGCGAGCAGCGCGTAATACTCCTCGGGACGGATATCGGGGGCCGCCGGACCTGGCTCGCGCACCGAAAATCCGATCAGGTGCCGATCGAAATCCACGCCTTCCGCCGCCAGAGCTTCGACGGAGAGCTCTTCTGGCTCGAGCAAGAATGCCGGGTCAGCGGTCAGGTGAATCTCGTTGGTGACTCCAACGTCTTCGAGGAGCCGGTAGCCGAGGCGATCTCGCACCGAGATGACCGTCGTCGGCGAGGCGTTCAGCGCCTCTTGCACCGCACGCCTCGCGGAGGGGGTGACCAGAGGACCGGCGCTGATCGCATAGAGCATGACCGGAATACCGAGCTCGTTCGCGATCACCACCTCGCGCAGGTACTCCGCAGCATCGCGGTCGTAGAGGATGCCGCCGCCGCCGAGGATCAACAGATCGAGTCGGCGGATTTCCGGCACCATCTCGCGTCGCGTTAACGCTCGAGTCGAGATCGATGCGTCGACCTTGTGGCGCGCGAGCGTATCGGCGGGGTTGCGCGAGAACACGGTGATGTGCGCAGGCAGCGTCGCGCGCAGCTCGCCGAGGATGCCTTCCAGGATTGCCTCGTCGCCGAGGTTCATGCCTCCGTACGAGCCGGAGATACCAATACGCAGAGGTTGTGACCGTTCCATATGCACCTCACAGCGGTTTCAATGTGCGCCACGCGAGCTCGATGCCCTCGCGCCGCAGTAGATCTTGGAACGTCGCGAGCTCCTCGCGTCGATTCCGGACGGCCCTCGGGGTGATGCTTCGCTCGAGGCAGTACGCCGCCAGCAATCCAGCGACTTCGCCTACGTTCCACTCGACTGGATGCACGCGGTAGGCGCCGTTCGTGATGTGCGTGACGCCGAGGTTCTTGCCGCCAGGCAGTAAGTTCTCGACGCGGAGCGGAATCATCGCACCGAGGGGAATCTGAAACGGCCAGCAGCCGAGATCGAGGTATCCCGCGCCGCTAACGCGAGGATGCAGATCGATGCGGTAGCAACCAATGCCCACCGAATCCGCGAATAGCTGCGGACCGTCGGGCCGGAGCGGGTGCGCGATGTGTTGCTCGACAACGGTGAATTCCGCGCGGATGCGCCGCGACTCGCGGACGTACGGCGCGGGCGCCAGGCGGTCCGCCGTTCCACCGACGACATCGCCGCGTAGCCGCAATCCGGGATATCCGATACCGCCATCTCGCCGCGGCGCTTCCGTCTGCAACCAGTACAGAAGGCTGAGGCTGAGCTCCCGCGCGGCTTCGAGGTTGCGCGCACGTTCTGCCGGGTCGACGCCGACGACCGGCCCGAACCAGTAATCGTTCTGCGGCCAGTTGACGACCGTGATGTCGCTGCTTGCAAACCCTGGTTCGAAGTTCTTGTGATCGAGAATTCGGCGAAAGCGCCACCACGGATGATCATCCGCGGCCTCGAACAGGTAGCGCGTGATCGGTTCCAGCGTCTCCGGACGCACGGTCGTCCAGCTCAATAGCGGGCCAGGCCAACCGGGTGGTCGGAGCTCGCGCCAGAGATCGTACTGGCGAGGCTTGTCGGTCGTGTGATCCTCTCCGGGCAAGTACTCCATCGCGAAGCAGTGCGTGATCGCTTGCTGGTCGCGCACGTCCGCTTGCTCGGCCGCGTGAGGTTCGCCCGTCTCCGATCTCGCCTCGGCGCCGAGCACGTGCTCCACGGCGGCGAGCTCGAGCAAATCGCCGTAGGGCGTCGCGTCGATAAAGAACTTCGCTTCGATCAACGTATCGCGGCCCGACTCGAGACCTCTCACGACGACGCCGGTGATTCGATCACCGTGCGTCCACGCCGCGATCGGCCGCTGCGGGTGCATGACGTACAGACGACCGCTGAGCTGATGCGGGATCATCATCTGATGGAGCACTGCGACCGCGATTCGCGGGTCGTGACACAGACGGCTCACCCAACCGTTGCCAGGATTCAGCGTTTCGCTCGCTCGCGCTTGCGGTGTGAGCGGAAGATGCGCGCGGTAGTAGGCGCGGATGCCATTGCGAAGCGTGCGGTAGCTCGCGGTCGCGCCCATCTCCTCGATCCATGGATGCTCGTCGGGCGGGACAGCCTGGTTCGTGAGCTGGCCGCCGATCCAGTGCGTCTCCTCCGTCAAGATCACGCGACGGCCGACACGAGCAACGGCGAGCGCAGCCGCGCACGCGCCCAGTCCGCCACCGATGATCGCGACATCTGTTCGTAGCGCTTCCACGGTATCTCGTCGTCGAGTCTTCGAATCGCAGCGGTTCAAGAAGCGGACCCGGAAGCGGATGAGTTATCAAGACAGCACAGCGCGCGCGACTGTCACGATGCCTGGTGCAGCGTACGGGGCGGCGCTTGCATGGCTTCACGTGGGAGCTTCGATGAGCATAGCTGTCGACCAACAACGGCTTCGCAGGATCGTCGAGACATTGCTACCGAGTGGCAGACTCGGTCAGCCAGAAGCCATCACGATGTTGCAGTTCGTCCAACTCGCCGCCGGTGTCGATAACGTCGACGATCCGATCGAGCACAGCATCATACAGAGCATTGCGCAGATGGTGTCCAGCCTCGCGGGACTGCACATCGAGGAGCTGCAGCCGGTTCCGCCAGTCGGCGACGAGCTCGCACGGCTGCGATGGTTGCAGCGCCTCGGCGCACAGCTACAGTCTCCAGCCGTACGTGAGCTTACGTACGCGCTCGTCTTTCTGACGAGCGTCGCCGATCTGAAGCTCACATCGTCAGAGCGAGACGCGCTCGAGGAGTTTCAGCACGCACTTGCGCTCGAGCACGAGCGAGTGACCGATCTCGTCGTGTTCCTGACCGACGTCGTTGCAACATCGGACACGTCTCAGCACAGCGCGACCGTGTGACGCTCACCGCAAGCGCCGCGCTCTTGTTCAGGGCTCGTCTGTCACGGATTCTCGAGCACGAGCTCATCCCAGGACCATGTCGCCGCACCGATCACGCCCGCTTCGCTGCCGAGCGCCGAATGCACCAGCTCGACCCGGTTGTAGGAAACGGCGATGCTGTCGCGCTCTAGCGTCTTCTTTGCGAGGTGGACCAGATGCGGAAGGCCTTCGAGCACGCCGCCACCGAGCACGATCCGCGCCGGATTGAACACATTGGTGATACCCACGAGCGCCGCGCCCAGGTGCTGTGCGGCCTCGGCGATGATCGATTCTGCGAGCATGTCTCCCGCGGCGAACGCGCCGGCGAGATCGTGCGCTGTCACGACGCCATGTGCTGAAGAGAACGCCGGGGTGTGCTCGGGGTGAAGCGCGAGAAGCTCTGCCGCGCGCGCTGCCAATGCCCATCCCGAGACATACGCCTCGACGCAGCCTCGCCCCGGGCAGTGACATTTTCGGCCATTTGCGACGATCGGCATGTGACCGAGCTCGCCCGCGAAGCCGCCAGCGCCGACGAGCGGCTGACCGCCCGTGATCACCGCGCCGCCCACGCCAGTGCCGATGAACAGCACCACGAGATCCGACACTCCGCGGCCAGCGCCGAACCGCCATTCGCCGCGCGCGATCGCTCGCAGATCGTTCGTGATGATCACGCGACACTGCAAGCGCTCGCCGAGCCGCAGACCGAGAGCCACCTCCCGCAGCTCGGGCAGGTTTGGAGACGAACGGACCACGCCAGCTCGAGTGTCGATCTGTCCGGCAATCCCGACACCCACCGCGAGTGGCGCGACGCTGGCTTCATCACAGCACTGTTCCGCGAGCGTGGCGATCGTCTCTACGAGTGCTGCAGCGCCGCGTTCGATTTCGGTTGGTGCGCGCCTGGTCGCTAGGATCTGACCTTCGCGATTCACGACGCCGACGTGAATCTTCGAGCCGCCAACGTCGACCCCTATGCACGCGTCACGCATCGTCCCTCCGAGCTCACCGCGCGAGGATCCTGGCCAGCTCGAGCGGTGCCGGATCGAATGGACGCGGCCCGATTGCGACATCGGCCAGCGGAACCCTGCGCAGCGTGCCGCATTGCTCGCCGATCATCACGGCTCGTTCGCCGCCCGCGAGCGCATCGATCGCCGCAATGCCGCAGCGGCTTCCGAGCAGGCGATCGAACGGTCCTGGGCGGCCGCCGCGCTGGACATGGCCGAGGATCGTCACGCGTAGGTCGAATCCCAGATCTGCGTGCTGCTCGCGAAGCTGCTGCATGATGCCGGCGCCGCCACCTCGTACGCCCTCGGCGACTACGATGATCGCGTGCGCTTTGCCGCGGCCGTACGCCGCACGGACCTCGCTGGCAATCGCGTCCACAGACAGCGGAGCTTCCGGAATGACGATCACCTCGGCCCCGCCGGCAATACCGGCTGTTGCCGCCAGGAACCCACAGTCTCGGCCCATCGTCTCGATGACGAATGCCCGCCGGTGCGACGCTGCGGTAACGCGAAGCCGATCGATCGACTCCAGCGCGACGCCGAGCGCCGTGTCGACACCGAGCGCGAAGTCAGTGCCGTGCACGTCGTTGTCGATCGTCGCTGGGATTCCCACTACCGTGAGTCCCGCGCGCGCGAGCGCATGTGCGCCTGCCAGAGAGCCGTTGCCGCCGATCACCACGAGTGCATCGGCGACCGTCGACAGGTTGCCAAGCGCGCGGGCGCGCCCCGTGTCGGTGTGAAGCTCCGGGGAGGGTGCGCTGCCCAGCATCGTTCCACCGCGCTGCAGGATTCCACCGACGTCGCGATCGCGCAGCTCGCGGAAGGCACCGTCGAGCAGGCCTGCATACCCACGCTCGACTCCGAACGTGCGCCAACCGCGATCGAGCGCCGCACGCACGACCGCGCGGATCGCTGCGTTCATTCCGGCCGCATCTCCTCCGCTGGTCAGGACGGCGACCGTTCGCGGCGACATGCCGAGCTCGGCGATGCAGATCTCGTGA
>DASUFX010000125.1:0-4934 GCA_036274355.1 Kofleriaceae bacterium
CCGTACATGGTGCTCGAGTACCTCGAAGGCAAGACGTTGTCTCAGGTGGTCGAGGGGAAACCGTCGCTGCACCAATTCACCGAGATCATGGTGTCGGTGGTACGTGCGCTCGAGCGAGCACACGAGTACGGCATCGTTCACCGCGACCTCAAGCCGAGCAACATCTTCGTCACGGACCGCGGTCAGGTGAAGGTCCTCGACTTCGGCGTCGCGCGGCTCATCGATCGCACGACGGCGGCCACCGAGCTCGCTGCGACCCGGCCGTCGAACGCCCCGCGCACCGAGGGTGACCCACGTACTGCGGAGGCGACATTCACGAGCAACTCGCTCGTCGGCACGCTGCCGTACATGTCCCCCGAGCAGTGGGGCATCGATACGGTCGATCACCTCTCCGATCTATGGGCCGTCGGCATCATGTTCTGGCGAACGTTCACAGACGTCCATCCGGCGGGCTCGCACGCGCCCGACAAGCTCCGCGCGGTCCTCACCGATCTGAAGACCCCTTTGCCGAGCCTCGGCAAGCAAGATCCGAAGCTGCCAGCCGAGCTGGTCGCGATCGTCGACAAGTGCCTCCAGAAGCAAAAGGCGAACCGCTACCAGAGCGCTACCGAGCTGCTTGCCGCGATGCAGGCGTTCCTCGCGCCGAAACAGGCGCGCCTCGAGGCCGATGCGTGTCCCTATCGCGGGCTCGCCGCGTTCGGCGAGGACGACGCGAAGTACTTCTTCGGCCGCTCGAACGAGATCCGCACGGCGCTCGGTCAGCTCGAGAGCTGGCCGCTACTCGCGGTGATCGGCCCCTCGGGTGTTGGCAAGTCGTCGTTCGTGCACGCCGGACTGATCCCCGCGATGCGTGCCACCGGTACCTGGCAGGTCTGCATGCTGCGGCCCGGACGCGCGCCGTTGCACCGCCTCGCGAACGTCCTCGACGAGATGCGCGCGACCGGCGACCACCTCACCGACGTCCTCGATCAGCTGACCGACTCGCCAGGCGTGTTTGGCAAGTTGCTCCGCACCTCCGCGCTACACCGCAGCCACCGCATTCTCGTCGTCGTCGATCAGCTCGAGGAGCTGTTCACGCTGTGCGACTCCGACGACGCGCGCCGCACGTTCCTCGCTGCACTGCTCGCAGCGGCCGACGATCCGAGCTCGCCGGTGCGCGTCGTGCTGTCGATGCGCGCCGACTTCCTCGATCGCCTCGCGAATCACAAGCAGTTCCTCAGCGAGCTCTCGCGCGGCCTGTTTTTCTTGACCGCGCCCGACGCCGACAACCTGCGCGAAACGATCGTGCGTCCTGCCGAGCTCGCAGGTGTCGCGTTCGAGAGCGCCTCGATCGTCGAAGACATGATGCTGGCCGCGACCAGCCGCGGTGCGCTGCCGCTGGTCTCGTTCGCGGCGACGCGACTCTGGGATGCGCGCGATCGCGAGCGCAAGCTCCTCACGAGCAGCGCATACCAGCACATGGGTGGCGTCGGCGGTGCATTCGCGCGGCACGCCGATCAGATCGCGGCTGCCGTACCGCCGAAGAGTCAGCCCCTGCTCCGCGCCATCATGCTGCGGCTCGTGACGCCCGAAGGCACGCGTGCGGTCGTCGATCGCGGCGAGCTGGTGTCGCTCGGCGACCCGCACGAAGTCGAGCAAGTACTCGACCAGCTCGTGCGCGCACGCCTCATCCAGGTGCACGTCGATTCCGATCAGGCGGCGACCGTCGAGATCGTGCACGAGATGCTGATCACCGAGTGGCCGACGCTCGCGCGCTGGCTCACCGAAGGCCAGGCACTACGCGGCTTCATGCACGAGCTCCGCCAGGCCGCCCGCCAGTGGGACTCGCACGGCCGATCCGGCGACCTCGTCTGGCGCGGCGCAACCGCCCAGGACGCGCTCGCAAATGCGCAGCGCCACGTGCTCGATCTGTCGGCCGTGGAATCGGCATTCCTCGCCGCGGTACGCGCGCTCGCCGTACGCACGCGACGCCGCAAGGTCGCCGCGATCTCGACGATCATCGTCATGCTCTGTGCCGTGATCGCCGGCGGCGCGATCTTCACGTTGAAGCTCGCGCGCGCGAACGCTGTCGCCCAGGATCGCGAGGCGGCCGCGAACCGCGCCGCACAGGAAGCACAGACCGCGCGCGCAGCTCTGCAACAGAAGCTCGACGTGATCGAAGAGAAGGAACAAGCGCGACGCAAGGCCGAGGCCGAGGCGAAGGCCGCGCAAGAGAAAGCGGTCAAGGCCGACGAGACCGTGAAGCTCTCGCAGGAGGAGCTCGAGAAAGCGAACGTCGAGTTGCGCCGCGCCCTCGCCGACGCCGAGAGCGAGAAGCAACGCGCGCAGACCGAGAAGCACAACGCAGAGGCGGCCGCCGAGGTCGCGCGTAAGGCGAGCGCAGAAGCACGCGCAGCGAAGGCAACGGCCGAAGCCGCAGCTGTCCGCGAGAAGGCACGCGCCGACAAGCTCGAGCAAGAAGCGAAGAGCATCTACAACAAGGATCTGCGCGCGCGCCCGGCCGCGGGCTCGAACCAACCAGGAGAGCTGAAGTGAAGCGCGTCGCGCTCGCGGTCCTCGTGCTCGCGCTCGTCACCGGGATGCCGGTACGCGCCGATGACGAACCACCGTGGGCGCACGGCGTCGCGGAGGCCACGCAAGCAAAGGCAAACGAGCTGTTCGCTGAAGGCAACGCACTGTTCGCGCAGCTCGCGCACGCGGCCGCGCTCGACAAGTACCGCGCCGCGATCGCGCTCTGGGATCATCCGATGATCCGCTTCAACATGGCCGTGACGCTCGTCCGGCTTGATCGCATGCTCGAGGCCGCCGACGAGCTCGACAAGGCGCTCCGCTTCGGCGCGACACCGTTCACGTCCGAGCTCTATCAACAGGCACTCGACTATCAGAACCTCATCCGCCGCCAGCTCGGCAACATCGAGATCCGCTGTGACCTTCCCGGCACGCAGATTCTCCTCGACGGCAAGCCGTGGTTCGTCGCGCCTGGCTCTCAGAAGCTGCGTGTCGCCGGCGGCGAGCACATCGTCGTCGCCGAACGGAAGGAATACCTGACCATCACGCGTCGGCTCGTGGTTGCGGGCGGCTCGACGGCGAGCGAGCAGCTGAAGCTCGTGCCACTCGAGAGCGCAGTGATCGTCGAGTACCCGCAGCCGCGGTGGTTGCCGTGGACCGTCACCGCCGTCGGTGCAGCCGCCGGGTTCGGCGGGCTCGGCCTGTGGCTGCACGCGAAGAAACGGCTCGACGACTTCGATCGCGACTACACGCACGACTGCGCGACGGGATGCAACATGGATCTCGACAAGTACAAGTCGCTCATTGCCAGGCAAGACAGTGCTCTTCTCGAAGGTAAGGTCGGCGTATCGATGATGGTCGCCGGCGGCGCGGTTGCCGTCGGCGGTGCGATCTGGGCAATCATGAACCGACCGACCCGCCGGTTGCCGAAAGTCGAAGTGGCACCGACGAGCGGCGGCGCTGCCGCGACTGCGACCTGGTCCTTCTGATGACGAACGACGCTACGCCGATGACCCTCACGTCCGTGCTCGATGTCCTGCGCGCGATCTCGGGCTACCGCGAGCTGCCCGAGCTGTTCGCCGCGCTCGTCAAGGCACTGCGGCCGGTGGTCCCCGCCGACTGGCACGTGATGACGCTCCGGCGCGGGCGCGAAGGCGAGCTGTTCAACGCGTACTCCGAACCGACGATCGGTGAGTTCTCGAACCGGCTCCGCGACTGGTTACCGCCGGACATCATGCAAGAGCCGCACGTCGCAGACGACGCACGCGCGCTCCGGTTGTACGAGTCAGATGCGGTCAATCCACCGATTCTGTACGACCTGTGGCAACGCCACGGCGTGCGCTCCTCGTTGCGCATTCCGCTCGTCGTCGAGGGTGCGCTGGTCGGTGCGGTATCCGGTTGGTCGCGCGACCCGCACGGCTTCGACAACATCAATCTCGATGTCGCCACCGAGCTCGGCATGGCGATCAGCGTCGTCGTCGACAGCTGCCTCGCGTACGAGCACCTGGCTCAGCTGCGCGACGAGGCGGACGATGACCACTCGTATCTGCTCGACGCACTCGCAATGGTTCGCGCGACGGAGGACGGCCTGATCGGCCGGGGCGCCGCGTTCTCGACCGTGCGGCAGCAGATCGAGGTGGTCGCGCCAACCGATGCACCCGTCTTGCTCACCGGCGAGAGCGGTACTGGCAAGGATGTCGTCGCGCGCGCGATCCACGCCGCGAGCAGCCGCCGCGATCGGCCGCTGGTGACCGTCAACTGTGCGGCCATTCCCGCGAACCTCGCCGAGTCCGAGCTGTTCGGTCACGAAGAGGGTGCGTTCACGGGCGCGACGAAGCCACGCGTCGGCCGCTTCGAACAAGCGAACGGTTGCACGCTGTTCCTCGACGAGGTCGGCGAGCTTTCGCTTCCGGTCCAAGCGAAGTTGTTACGTGTGCTCCAAGAACGCGAGCTCGAGCGCGTCGGCAGCACCGAGTCGCTGAAGATCGACGTGCGGATCATCGCAGCGACGAATCGCGATCTCCCAGAGCTGATCAAAGCGGACCGATTTCGCGAGGACCTGTACTTCCGCCTCGCGGTGTTCCCGATCCGGCTACCGCCGCTGCGTTCGCGACTCGAGGATTTGCCCGCGCTCGTCGAACGATTCGTCAAGACTGCCGCCGAACGCTTCCGCGTACCGGTTCGGCGCGTCACGCCAGACGCGATTCGCAGGCTCACCGATCACGATTGGCCCGGCAACGTGCGCGAGCTCCAGCACGCAATCGAGCGCGCGATGATCATCAGCCCCGGCCGCGAGCTATCGCTCGACGCGATCGTGCCCCGCCGGCTCGCGCCGATCAGCAGTGGCAGCGATAGCGAACCGCTGCGCCGGGAGTACCTCGCGGCGCTCGAGTCCACACGCTGGGTGATCGAAGGCACCGATGGCG
>DASUFX010000126.1:0-15495 GCA_036274355.1 Kofleriaceae bacterium
TGCGACGTCTATTGTTCATCGCCACGTTGTTTGCCGCCGCCTGCGGCAGCGACGTCCGCAGCACGCCGCCGAGCGCTGCGGATCGATTCCCGCGGCTGACCCATGCGCAATGGGAGGCGACGGTCCAGGACCTGTTCCATCTCCCAGCACCGTCGGGCTTGTCGGCGTCGTTCACGCCCGATCCGCAGCTCGGCCGGTTCGACAACAACATCGCGCGACTCACCACAACGTCCGGCTTGTGGCGCGACTATCAAACCGCGGCCGAGACGCTCGCCGATCGCGTCGTCATCACGCCGGAGCTCTACGCGCAGCTCGTGCCCGACCCTGCGAACGCAGACGCGCGCGAGCTCATCACCACGTTCGGTCTCCATGCATTTCGTCGTCCGCTGAAGGACGCCGAGGTCGAGCGCTACCTCGAGCTGTTCAACAGCGCGGCCGCGGTGTACCCGCAATACGACGCGTTCAAAGCCGGCGTGCGCCAGACGATTGCCGGCATGCTGCAGTCGCCGTTCTTCCTGTATCGCCCCGAGCTGTCGACGACGAAGATCGGAATCGGCATCCCTCTCGATGGCTACGAGGTCGCCTCGCGGCTGTCCTATCTGTTCTGGAACTCGATGCCCGACGACGAGCTACTCGCAGCCGCGAAGGCCGGGAAGCTCCTCGATGCCGACGGCGTGCGTGAGGAAGCGAACCGGCTGTTCGACAGTCCGCGTGCGCAGGAGCAGTTCCGCCGCTTCCACTTCCAGGCGTTCAAGGTGTCGCAGTACGCCGACCTCGACAAGAACACGACCACGTTCCCACTCTGGCGCAAGGAGATCGGCGGCATGATGCAGGAGGAGGCACTCCGCTTCCTCGATAGCGTCGTGACGCACGATGGCGGTGTCGCCGAGCTGCTCACCTCGACGAAGGCGTACGTCAACAACGACCTGGCGAGGATCTACGGCGTGCGCGGTACGTTCGGTGACGACTACCAGGAAGTCGATCTCGATCCGAACGAGCGCGCGGGTCTGCTCACACGCGCGGGCTTCCTCGCGAAGAACGCGACGCTGACCGAGACCGATCCGATTCATCGCGGCGTGTTCATCAACCTCGACATCATCTGCCGGCAGATCTCGGCACCGCCGAACATCCCGACGAACCTGATGAAGACCGGCAACACGACGCGCGAGAAGGTCGACAGCGTCACCGGCGAAGGCACCTGCGGCGAGAACTGCCACCACACGATCATCAATCCGATCGGGTTCGCGTTCGAGAACTACGACGCGATCGGCCAGTATCGCCTGCAGGACAACGGCTACCCGGTCAACGCCGCCGATCACTACACGTTCCTCGACGGCCGCGAGATCTCCTACACGAACGCGATCGACCTCTCGAAGCAACTCGCCGTGTCACCGGAAGTCCACGCCTGCTACGCGCAGCAGTTGCTCGAGTTCATGCTCGGCCGCGATCTGCAGCAGGTCGACAAGGTGATCGTGAGCGACCTCGCGAAGGAGTCGCTCGACGACAAGCTCTCTATCAAGGAGATGGTGTTGTCCGTCGTATCCAGCAACACGTTCCGCGTCCGCGCGGTCGACGTCCAACCCCGGAGCCAGCCATGATCACCCGACGCCGATTCCTCAGTGGTGTTGGCGGCGCCGCCGTGGCGCTGCCGTTCCTCGAGAGCGTGCGCTTTGGATCTCGCGCCAACGCGGATACGCCGGAGAAGCGCGTCTACTCGTTCTTCATCCGTCAGGGCAACGGTTGCCAGCAGGCGGGCTACAACAACGAGCCCGAGCGGTTCTGGCCGCAAGCGCTCGGTGCGCTGACAACCGCCAGCCTCGCAGGCCAGACTGATCGCGCGTTGTCGGTGCTGGCGGACCACGCGGCGTCACTCACGCTCGTGCGCGGCACGCGATTCGGGTTCCCCGGCAACGGTTGCGGCCACTCCGGTGGCTTGAACCAGGTGCTGACGGCCGCGAACCTCACCGGCGAGGGCAAGGACACGCTCGCGCTCGGCGAGTCGGTCGACTGGTTCATCTCGCAGCGCGTGAATTCGGCGGGCATGGAGCCGCTCACGCTGATGTCCGGGCCGCAGTCGGCGTACATCGCGCACGGCCTCTCGTACAGCGGGCCGACGCAGCTGCGCGGCGCGCGCAACAACCCGTGTGCGGTCTACCCGACGCTGATGGGTCTATCTGCCTCGCCCGAAGTGCTGATGCAGATCGCGACGCGTCGCAAGAGCGTCAACGATCTCGTGCGCGAGGAAATGCAGGAGCTCCTCGGCAACCCGAAGCTGTCGACTACCGATCGCAACCGCCTCGACACGCACTTCCAGGCGATTCGCGATCTCGAGATCGGCATGGCGGTCGTGCTCGACGACGCGAAGGTCGCCGAGATGAAAGCGGTCCAGACGACGTTCGAAGCGAACGAGAACCGCGTCAAGGTCGCGCAGTTCATGCTCGAGCTCACCGCGCTCGCATTCGCTTGCGACGCCGCCCGCACGGGAACGCTGCAGATCGGCGAGGGCAACGACCAGACGCGCTACACCGTCGACGGCGTGCTCCAGAACACGTTCCATCGCATCTCGCATCGCGTCGACAGCGATGGCAGCGATGGCACGCCGATCCCGAACGCGGACATGCTGCACCACAAGATCGACGTGATCTTCGCCGGCATCTTCAAGTTCTTCCTCGACAAGCTCGCGACGTATCCGGGCCCGAGCGGCGGCTCGTTGCTCGATGATTCGGCCGTGCTGTGGACGAACGATCTGTCCAACGGTCCGCCGCACTCGTACTCGAACGTTCCGCAGGTGCTCGCCGGTGGTGCGGGTGGCTTCTTGAAGACAGGCCAGTACATCGATGCCGGCAACGTCACCCACAACAAGTTCCTGAACACGATCATCAACGCGGTCGGGATCCGGAACGGTGACGGGAGCTACTACGACAGCTTCGGCGATCCATCACTCCAGAAGGGTGTCATCGCTGCGATGATCAAGTAGGGCGCGGTTCTTGCGTTGCTTCCTCTCATAGCAGGGAGGAGCACGTGAAACCGCACGATACTTGGGAGGTGCTGCCGCACGGCGAGCTCGAGCGCCTGGCAGACAACCTCTACACCGTCGAAGGAAAACTTCGGATGCCGCTCGGCGAGACTTCGCGGCGGATGACCGTGGTGCGCCTACAAGGTAACCGACTCGCGATCTACAGCGCGATCGCACTCGATGACGCGCGAATGGCGAAGCTCGAGTCGCTCGGCGCACCCGCGTTTCTGATCGTGCCAAACGCTCTCCACCGCATCGACGCGCGGCCGTGGCAGCGGCGTTATCCGTACATCGAAGTCATCGCGCCGCACGGCGCGGCCGACAAGGTCAGCAAGGTCGTTCCCATCGATGCAAATCAGGCGGACTTCGGTGACGCGCGCGTCACGCTCGAGCCTGTGCTCGGCACCGATCAACGCGAGCTCGCGATGATGGTCGAGACCGAGACCGGCAAGACGCTCGTGATCAACGATCTGATCTTCAATCTGCCTCCGCGGAAGGGCCTCATGGGTTTCGGCATGCGCGTGCTTGGGTTCGGACCTGGCCATCCGACGATCCCGCGAGCCGTGAAGCGCAAGCTGATCGCCGACGAGTGGGAAGTGAAAACGCAGCTCCGCGACTGGGCCGGTCTCGACGGGCTCGAGCGCATCGTGGTGTCGCACGGTGCACCGATCGAGAACCCACGCGAGACGTTGTTAGAGCTGGCCGGGGAAGCCTAGCTCGTCGAGGAATCGTAGCCGCGAGGCGTTCAGAAGCGTAAACCGCGAGAGACAGGGAGCGCGGTCACCGGTGTCTACGCGAGTCCGCGGCTCGTCGGAGATTGGTAACGGCGCAGACGAGTGATTTTGCATACGCAGAAAGCGCACCGGCGGGACCGCTATCCACCGGAAGCTGGAGCCGCCAGGTGTCACCAGCTAACGCCGCGAGAATGCGTGACTGGGCCTCGGAACACCTCTTGATAGGGTCGCCGGACATCACTTCGAGCGTGGTGTCATGGGTGGTCCCCTTTTCACATTCCGACTGATCCCGTTGATCAGCAACGAGCTCGCTCACCGCGGCGTCGACTGCGCCGACCTGCTCCTCGAAGCAGGCGTCCCACTCGAGGCCCAGCGCGGGGAAGTTACTGCGCCGCTCGCGCGTATCCAGGAGTTCCTCGACCTCGTGAGCGCGCGCCTCGGCGACGAGCTGCTCGGCCTTACGCTCTCGCGCCTCGTCCCGCCGGGTGCGTACGCGATCGCGGAGTTCTTGGTTCGCGCCGCGCCTACGGTCGAGGTCGCGCTTCGCACGATGACCGACGTCTCGCCGCTCATCAATACGTCGCTACGCTTCGAGTTCGAAGCAGACAACGACGAGGGGCGCCTGCACCTCTCTCTCGTCGGCCAGCGCGACACGCTCGGCCGCCACCTCAACGAGTACACGCTCGCGTACGTCGCGCGGCAGTTCGACGCGATGGTCGATGGCGGCCTGACGCCGCGAAGCGTCTGGTTCTCCCATGTCCGCGATCAGTACCAGCAGACGATCGCCGAGACGTTCGGTTGCGAGGTGCGCTACGGCGCGCGCGATTGCGGCATGGCGTTCCCGCGCGAGATCATCGCGCGCGCAGCTCGGACATCGGACCCACCGCTGTTCGCGTTCCTGCTCGATCAGGCGCGCACGCAGCTCGCCCGCATCGGTTCGAACGACGTCGTCTCGCAAGTGATGAACGTGATCGACCTGCGCCTTGCCCGTGGTGATGTCGGCGCGGCCGCGGTTGCCGAAGCAATGGCAACGACCGTGCGCAGCATGCAGCGCCACCTCGGCGAGGCGGGCACGACCTATCGCGAGGTGCTCGATCACGTACGGCAACGCCGGCTCGAAGAGCTGCGCCGCGGCGGCATCGCCGAGCCCGAAATCGCACGCGAGCTTGGCTTCTCCGACACGAAGTCGCTGCGTCGCGCACTCAAGCGCGCTTAGAGCGTGCGCTCGACGATATCGATATAACCCGGGTGACGCCGGTTGAAGATCACGCGCGAGCCGTCGCGCGCGACGAACGGTCGCGCATCTTCCTCGTCGCGATCGGCACTCGTCAGCTGCTCGCGACCCGTGCCGTCGTTATGCACGCGGTACAAACTGAAGCTGCCGGTGTCCATCCCCGCGAAGTACACCCAGTCGTGCGGGCCGAACGTCGGCCAGCCATCGCGCACGGTTGGCGTCGCGGTCAGATTGCGTTCGCCGTGCGCGTCGATGATCCAGACATCGTCGGCGCGCGCGTCATTGCGTAGCAGGACGATCTGGCTCGCGTCGGCCGAGTAACGCGCACACGTCTCGTCCTCGTGCGTGTTGGTGATGCGCCGCTCGCGGCCACTCTCGAGATCGAGTGCGTAGACGTCGAACGGCGCGCCGTCGCGCTCGGAGTTGTAGAGCAGTGTCGCCCCGTCGGGACTGAAGTACGGATGGATGTCGCGGCCCGGATTCGTCGTGAGCCGGCGCGACTCGCTACCATCGCGGTTCATCACGTAGATCTCCTCGTTGCCGTCGCGATCGCTGACGAACGCAATGCGACGATTGTCAGCGCTCCAGTCGGGCAGGTTGTTGTTCGCGGCCGTCGTGAGCGCGCGGGAGGTGCGGCTGGCGATGTCGAGGATGTGCAGCTGCCACGTGCCGGTGCGATTCGACTGATAGACGATCTGGCGACCATCGTTCGACAGCCGCGGATACGCGTTCTCGACGCCGTCTTCGTGGAGCAGCACGCGCTCGCGAGGCGGCGGTGCGCCCGGTTTTCCGCAGGCCGCTACCAAGACCGCGATCAGCAGATGGCGCATCACTACACCCGAATCGGCAGCCGTTCGACGACGAGCGGCACGATCTGCTCGCCGCGCTTGATCGAGACTGCGAGCTTCGTGTGCGCGACGCCGCGAATGCGCGACACGGAGCCTTCCATCCCGAGCGTCGTCACCGGCACGCCATCGATCGCGACGATGTGGTCGCCCACCGTGATGCCTGCCGCCGCGGCCCCGCTCTCGGGCACGACCATCTCGACCTTCAGTGCCTCGCCATCTGCCGACAGCTTCACGCCGATTCCGACGAGCTCGATCTTCGGCACCTCGCCCTCGGCGAGCTTCTTCATCGCGACCTTGATCGGACCGAGCACACCGCCCTCGGTCGCGACGAGCCCAGCTTCGAGCCGCGGATGATAGTCGCCTGCGCCGATCGACACCGTGAACGGTCCGGCGGGAATCCCGGTGAGCTCGAACGTGCCGTCGCTCCGCGTCACCGTGCCCGCATTCGCCGGCGACGCACTCGCACCACCGCCTGCGCCTTCGCGCGTGACCCGCGCATACTCGAGCGGCGCTCCGGTATCCGCGTCGACGACGACGCCCTGCAGCGTCGCGCCGCCGGTCAGCTGGATCTTCGCGTCGGTCGTGCCCGCCGCTTCCTTGACCGGCTCACTCGGCGCCCAGCCGGTAGCGTACGCGAGTAGCTCGTAGTCGCCTTTCGGCATCCGCACCTCGAAGTGTCCGCGCGGATCGATCACCGAACGCGTTGTCAGGACCTCGCGTACCAACCCCTCGCGCTTCGTCACCAGCAACGTGTACGCGGGCACGGGCTTGTCGTCGGGATCCCGGACCACGCCTGCCAGCGGCTGACCTTCGTCGAGGGTCAGCGTGACGTTCTGCGTGCCGCCAGCAACCTTGTCTTTGTTCACCGGCGCGTACTCGTCGAGCTCGGCGACGAGCGTGTACGTCTGCCGATCGAGCCCGTCCAGCACGAACCCGCCGTCGGGACCACTCGTCGCGAATGCGACCGAGCGCGTCGATTCGCCCTTCCTCCCCGGATCTTCGGGCACCGCCGTGATCAGCACGTCGGCAACCGGCGCGCCGCTCGCATCTACCGTCTTGCCCTTGATCGTTGCGTCGCGCGCTGCCGCGTCGCCGATCTTGATCACCATTTTGTGTGTCGTCGCAACATTGCCGTCGACGACCGCCCAACCGCGCTTGCTCCCTTTCAACGCCTCGAACACCGTGAAGTCGGGCGCGTGAAACACAAACGTTCCCTGTTTGTCAGTCGTCCACTCGGTCACGATCTTCTCGATCACCTGCTCGCCGGCCGGCGGATCCGCCATCTTCACCTTCGCGCCCGCCACCGGCGCACCTGCCGCATCGACAACCGTCCCGTAGTAATCGAGCGCGGGAAACAGAAACAGCGTCAGCCCCCGCACCGCTTGCTTCGCCCCGAGTGCGATCCGCACCGACGAGTGCTGGAACTCTGGCGCATACGGCAGAAACCCCGGCGCAATGATCGTCGTCAGCGACAACATCGTCGGCTTCGGCGGCGCGAGCTCGAACGCACCCTCCTTGCCCGTGCGTACGGTGACCGCGCCCGCCGCTGACGTGAACGTCAGCTCCGCACCGGCCACGCCCTCGCCTGTCGACCAGTTGATGACGCGGCCCCCGAGCACACCGCCGTCGATCGCAACCGGCTCGACGACGACCCGGCCCTGCCCTGGCAAGCGATCCGGCCGCAACGGTGCCGCGTCGTCCTGACCCGTCACATTCGTCACGGCAAGCCCAGGTTGCTTGGCGCTCTTCGTGACCGTCGCCACCGGCTTCTTGTCGGCACCGCTGTCGCCGCGTTTGACGAGCAGCGCGACGATGCCGCCGCCGACGAGCAGCAACAACACGATGAGAGAAACGATCGTGGCCTTGGCTTTCATGACTGCAGCTCCTTTGACCGCAGCAAACGGCACGAGTGCGCGCTGCCATCGCGGTGTCGAGCGATCCATTGCGGCACGCAGCCGCTCGAGTCCGGTCTTTAGACGCCAGCGCACGGTGCCGGCGGGTATGTTCAACGCACGCGCGATCTCGGCGGCGGATTGGCCGTCGAGATAGCGGCGGATCACGACGGCGCGAAACGGTTCGTCCAACCCGACCAAGGCCGACGCCAGCTTCTCGAGCGTGCGCGCGCGATCGATCGCATCGGGAGCATCGGGCGTGGCCTCGGCATCCGCGATGTCGCCAAGCGCGACCTCGTGCTCGCGCGCCTGGCGTCGTCCGCGTCCGCGTCGATCCATGCGCCAGCGATTGCGCAGCACGGTTGCGAGCCACGGCCGTACCGCACGATCCTCGTCGGGCGGATGCTCGATCGCGGCGATCGCGGTGTCCTGGATCAGGTCATCGGCGTCGGCGTCGCCGTGCACGAGAGAACGCGCCAGCGCATGCAGGCCGGCGAGCTCGCGCATGACCGCGTCGGGCGTCACCTCCAGAGCATGCCGCGAACGCGCATAGTGTTGGCGGTGATCGCCTGCGACGCCTGCGACGCCTGCGGCATTCTCGGATCCGCGTCATGTGGCTCGGTCCTTTCGGTCGGGTGCGAGTGCAGTGCCGGCAATCGCCCAGTCGTCCGCGGACAAATAGGCAGGCTCGCGTGCGACGTAGGCGCGAGCCTCCGGCGTCAACGCGTAGGTCATCGCATCGATGCGTTCGAGAAGCCTGGCGGCTGCCAGCATCTCGAGCAGTCCCTCGATCAGGTGCGATAGCAAACGGTGGCCGAGCCGAAACGTCTTGTCGAGCGGAGCTTGCTCGATGAATTCCCGCAGCTCTGAAGCCGTGACTCCTTCGCGTAGGCCCTGGCGCTTTACGCACAGGACGTGCGCGACGCGCAGTAGCTCGGCTTCGAGGTCACCCGACATGCCGCGACGACACGAGCAACTGCGATGCCGACGCCGGCGCCTGTCACTTCACGACACTTGCGTCGCGCTCGACGGTATCGGCGCAGACAAAGTGACACGGCTACCGAGAACGCGATGGCGTTCTGACGTGGTCAGGCTATAACAGTCACGTGAACCGCGCGTTTCGAATGTCGATGCCCATGTGCTCTGCGAAGAGCTTCGGGCATCCGTGCGCGCACTGATCTAATCGCGCCGAGCGGCTGCCCTCGTGGCAGCTGCACCGGCTTCGGCGAGGGCGGCCTCCGGCGTCACCTGGAGGAACGCCATGACCACGTCTTACATCACGACTGCCATTCCCTTCGTCAACGCTCGCCCGCACCTCGGCTTCGCGTACGAGCTCGTGCTCGCCGACATCCTCGCGCGCCACCGGCGGCGCCGCGGCCACGACGTCCGCTTCCTGACCGGTACCGATGACAACAGCTTGAAGAACGTCGTCGCCGCCGAGCGCGAAGGGCTCACGACGCGCGCGCTCGTCGATCGCAACGCGTCTGCGTTTCAGACGCTCGGGCCCACGCTGCGCATCGAAGCGGACGACTTTATCCGCACGTCGACCGATGTACGGCATCGGCCTGCGGTCGAGCATCTTTGGCGCGCGTGCGCGGCGCGCGGCGATCTGTACCGTCGGGCGTGGCATGGCCGCTACTGCCCCGGATGCGAGGCGTTCGTCGAGGATGACGTCGTCGTGTGTGCGGAGCATGGTGTCGTGCCCGAGCCGGTCAGCGAAGAGAACTGGTTCTTTCGACTGTCGCGCTATCGCGAGGTCGTGCGCGACGCGATCGTCTCGGGCCGACTCGCGATCGTGCCGGAGGCGGCACGCGCCGAGACGCTCGCGTTCCTCGACGGTGAGGTGCGTGATCTGAGTGTGTCGCGTGACGCGACACGATCGCGCGGCTGGGGGATTCCGGTGCCGGATGATCCGACGCAGGTCATCTACGTCTGGTTCGACGCGCTGGTGAACTACGTGTCGGCGCTCGGGCTCGCCGGTGACGACACGCTGCTCCAGCGGTACTGGCGTGACAGCGAGCGCGTGCACGTGATCGGTAAAGGCATCTCGCGGTTCCACGCCGTGTACTGGCCCGCCTTCTTGCTGTCGGCAGGCCTGCCGTTGCCGGATCGGATCTTTGTCCACGGTTACCTCACGGTCGACGGCGAGAAGATCAGCAAGTCGCGCCGAACCGTCGAAGTCGGGCCGGTACTCGACGACTGCGGGGCGGACGCACTGCGCTGGTATTTCGCGCGCTGGTGCCCGCCTCACACCGATGCCGACGTTTCGATCGATGCGATCTGCGCTGCGTACGATCGCGACCTCGTCGATCGGTTGGGCAATCTCGTTCAGCGCAGCACGACGCTGGCGGCCAAGTTGACCGAAGGCCGCGTACCGGAGCCGTGCGGTACGCCGGCTGCGCGCGAGCTCGAAGCGCGAGCGAATGAGCTTCCGGCACGCATCGACGCAGCTCTCGATGCGTTTGCACCTCACGAAGCGGCAAGTGCGGCGATAGAACTGCTCGACGCTGCGAATCGCTACCTCGAAGCCGCCGCGCCCTGGCGAGTCGCGCGCACGAATCCACACGCTGCCGCGACTGCGCTGTATGCACCGCTCGTAGCAGCACGCGTGGCCGCAGCCGAGCTCGCGCCGTTCGTGCCCGATGTCGCTGCCGTGCTCGCGGCACGGCTTGGCGATCTGCAGCCTGGCGCATCACTGATCGCCGGACCACCGCCGTTACCCCGCAAGCGTCCTCGTAGCGCCGCACCGACGAAGGAGCAAGGCTCCTGAAGAATCGATCCGCCGAGCAACTCTCGTGCTCGCTGCTCGATCACCTATCGGCGTGGTTTGCGGCCGACCATTGGCGCGTGCGCTAGTCAACGCGGCCCCAGCGCTGCGGTGGGCGTCCCCGTGTCACCTACGCGACCAACAGAGATGGCCTCGACTGGCGCTGGCACATTCGCTGCTCTCTTCGGGTGGAACCACGAGGACCTGGAGCACCGAAATGAGATTCGCGCGTCGTTCGTTCTTTTTTCGCTGGCGAGACGACACCGCGCCCAGTCAGCCGTCGGCGCCGCTAGCCGACGCGGTCCCAGCAGAGCGGCGCGACGCGCACGCCGTCGGTGTTCGGCTTGACGGCAACGATGTACCACCTGCCATCGACGGCGATGATCTCGGGTGACGAGACACGCACCTCGCCACCTTACGTCGGCATCCGGATCGCGAGCGAGCGCCAGAGCACAGGTTAGGTGCGAGCTAGGTCGAGGGCGCGCGGCTCCCGATCGTTGCGAAAGCGCTAGCCTTCTATGAGCGCGGCATGCCGGCGGCTGATGTACACGACAAGCATCACAGCGAGGACCCACCACCCCGCGTCGTGATCTTGGCGGTACGACCTGAAGTCGATGGCGGGCGCTACCCGGCAAAACGCGTCGTTGGTGACACCGTCGATGTTGAAGTCGATCTCACGAGCGACGGCCACGACGTCGTACGCGCGATGCTACTGCACCGTCCGCCCGGCGATGCCGTATGGCATGAAGTCGAGCTACGCGCGGTCGGCAATGACACCTGGCGCGCGAGCTTCGTCGCGACCGCGCTCGGCCGCCATCACTACACGGTGACCGGATGGGTCGATGCGTTCGCCACGTGGCGTCACGGCCTCGAGCGCAAGGTGCAGGTCGGCACCGATGTCAGCGTCGAGCTACTCGAGGGCGCGCTGCTCGTCGATGCGGCGGCACTGCGCGCCGAGCGATCGGGCCTCGGTACGGCCGCGATGCTGCGCGATCTCGCCGGCGTATTGCGCAGCGCCGAGCCGATGGAATCGCGCATCGCGACCGCGCTCAGCGCGACACTCGCCGACACCATGGCGCGAGCTCCCGATCGCACGCATGCGGCGCGCTATCGGCACGAGCTCGAGCTCCATGTCGAGCGACCGCTTGCCGCGACGTCATCGTGGTACGAGCTGTTTCCCCGCTCGACCGGCGACGGCCGACACGGCACGTTTCGCGACGCCGAACGCTGGCTCGAGTACGTCGCCGACCTCGGCTTCGACATCCTGTACTTGCCGCCGATCCATCCCATCGGTCTCGCGTTCCGCAAAGGTCCGGACAACTCGCCGACCTCCGGCCCGGAAGACGTCGGCAGCCCGTGGGCGATCGGCGCCGCCGAGGGCGGGCACACGAGCGTGCATCCGCAGCTCGGCACTCTCGACGATTTCGATCACTTCTTCGCAGCGGCACGCTCGCGCGGCCTCGACGTCGCACTCGACATCGCGTTCCAGTGCTCGCCCGATCATCCGTGGGTGCGCGAGCATCCGCAGTGGTTCAAGCAACGCCCAGACGGCACGATCCAGTACGCCGAGAATCCGCCCAAGAAGTACCAGGACGTCTACCCGTTCGACTTCGAGTGCGCGGACTGGCGTAACCTGTGGGCGGCGCTGCGTGACGTGTTCTTGTTCTGGTGCGATCGTGGCGTCCGCGTGTTTCGCGTCGACAATCCCCACACGAAACCGATTCCGTTCTGGGAGTGGTGCCTTCGCGAAGTCCAGGCACGCGTGCCCGAGACCGTGTTTCTGTCCGAAGCGTTCACGCGACCGAAGCTGATGTACGCACTCGCGAAGAGCGGCTTCTCGCAGGGCTACACGTACTTCACGTGGCGCACGACGAAGTGGGAGCTCGAGAATTATTTGACCGAGCTCGTACATTCGCCGGTCGCGGATTTCTATCGACCGAACTTCTGGCCGACGACGCCCGACATCTTTCCCGAGCACCTCGTGTATGGCGGCCACGCGATCTTCACGCAGCGGCTGATCCTCGCCGCGACCCTCGGCGCGAACTACGGCATCTACGGCCCGTCGTTCGAGCTGATGGAGAACGTGCAGCGCGCCGGCGTCGAGGAGCTCGCGCGCAACGAGAAATACCAGCTGCGCAGCTGGGACATCATGCGACCGAGCTCGTTGCGCCACGTCATCGCGCGGCTCAATCGGATCCGGCGCGCACACCCTGCGTTGCACGACCTGCGCTCGCTGCACTTTCACCGCACAGATAATGAGCTCGTGATGGCGTACTCGAAGCGCCGCGGAGATAGCATCGTGCTCGTCGTGGTGAATCTCGACGCGCATCACACCCACCGCGCATGGCTGGATCTCGACCTGGCGGCGCTGGGCGTGCAGCCCGAGCAGACGTTCCAGGTGCACGACCTGTTATCTGGCGCCCGTTATTCGTGGCGAGGTCCGCGTAACTTCGTCGAGCTGGTCCCCGACGAGATGCCGGCGCATATTTTTGAGGTGCGCCGCTTCGCGCGCAGCGAGAATCAGTTCGAGTACTTCCTATGATGACGGACGACCCGCTACCCGACGATCCGTTGTGGTTCAAAGACGCCGTCATCTACGAGATCCACATCCGCGCGTTCCAGGACTCGACGAACGACGGCATCGGCGACATCAACGGTCTGATCACGCGGCTCGATTATCTGGCGGACCTCGGCATCACCGCGATCTGGCTCTTGCCGTTCTATCCGTCGCCGCTGCGCGACGGTGGCTACGACATCGCGGACTACACGAACGTGCACCCGCACTACGGCCAGCGCGAAGATATCGCGAAGCTGTTGCGCGAGGCGCATCGCCGCGGCATTCGCGTGGTCACCGAGCTCGTGCTCAATCACACTTCGTCGGAGCATCCGTGGTTTCAGCGCGCGCGGCGCGCACCGCCCGGCAGCCCCGAGCGCGAGTTCTACGTGTGGAGCGACACGCCGAATCGCTACCAGGATACGCGCATCATCTTTCAGGACTACGAGCTGTCGAACTGGTCGTGGGACCCGATCGCGAATGCGTACTACTGGCACCGGTTCTATTCGCACCAACCGGATCTCAACTTCGATAATCCCGCGGTTCACGAAGCGCTGTTCTCGGTGATCGATTTCTGGTTTGCGATGGGCGTCGATGGCATGCGACTCGACGCCGTGCCGTACCTCTACGAGCGCGAGGGCACGAGCTGCGAGAACCTGCCCGAGACCCACGAGTTCTTGAAGCGGCTGCGCGCGCACATCGACACCAAGTTCAAGAACCGCATGCTGCTCGCAGAAGCGAACCAGTGGCCATCCGACGCCGCCGCGTATTTTGGCAACGGCGACGAGTGCCACATGAACTTTCACTTCCCGCTCATGCCGCGCATGTTCATGGCGATCGAGCTGGAGGACAGCTTCCCGATCATCAACATCCTCAAGCGCACTCCGACGGCACCGCCCGGCTGTCAGTGGGCGACGTTCTTGCGCAACCACGACGAGCTCACGCTCGAGATGGTGACTGACGAAGATCGCGACACGATGTACCGCGCGTACGCATCGGAACGCGCCGCGCGTGTGAACCTCGGCATTCGCCGCCGGCTCGCGCCGCTGCTCGGTGTGCGACGCAAGATCGAGCTGATGAACGCGCTGCTGTTGTCGCTGCCGGGGACGCCGGTCCTCTACTACGGCGACGAGATCGGCATGGGCGACAACATCTACCTCGGTGATCGCGATGGCGTGCGCACGCCGATGCAGTGGAGCTCGGACCGCAACGCCGGCTTCTCGCGCGCGAACCCGCAGAAGCTGTTCCTGCCACCGATCATCGACCCCGAGTATCACTACGAGGCGGTCAACGTCGAAGCGCAGCAAGCGAACCCGTCGTCGCTGCTGTGGTGGATGAAGCGGCTGATCGCGAAGCGCAAAGAGCATCGCTTGTTCGGCCGTGGCTCCCTCGACTTCGTGACCGGCGACAACCCGCGCGTGCTCGCATTCGTCCGCGAGTACGAAAATGATATCGTGCTCGTCGTCGCAAATCTGTCGCGTTACGTGCAGTGTTCTCGTCTCAACCTCGAGCGCTTCCGTGGCGTCGAACCCACGGAGCTGTTCGGCCGCACGCGATTCCCCGAGATCACCGAGCTGCCTTACTTCATCTCGCTCGGGCCATACGACTTCTACTGGCTCGCGCTCGAACGCCCGCAAGCTGCCGAGCTGGCATCCGACTGGCCGACGCTGAACGCGCGCGGCTCGTGGACAGAGCTGCTGGCCCCGCGGCAACGCAGGTCGCTCGCGCACGCCCTGATCCGTTACGCGTCGCAGCGTCGTTGGTTCCGCAGCAAGGCGCGTGCTCGCAAAGACGTCTCGATCAAGGACGTGATCCGGCTCGACACGGAAGGCCGCTACGCGATCGTGCTGCTCCACGTCGAGTACTCGCACGGCCGTCCGGAGACATACGTGATGCCGATCGCGTTCGCCGAGGATGCGGCGCCGCAGGAATCACTGCGCGTGCCGTCGCTCGTGATCGCGAATGTCACCGTCGACGATGTTCCCGGCCGCGGTCAGGTGACCGGTATGCTGTACGACGCGCTCATCGCGGATACGTTTGGTGCGATGCTGCTGCGAACGATGACGCAGGGAGGCGGCGGTACGGGCGAACGCGGCGCGCTCACGGGCACGGCGCTGAGTGCGCTCCGCGACCTGCCGCCCGACACGCCGCTGCCGCCGCGATTGACCTCGGTCGAGCAGACGAACAGCAGCATCGTGTTCGGCGATCGTCTGATGCTGAAGCTCTTCCGCGTGATCGAAGAGGGTCCGAGCCTCGAGTACGAGGTCGGCCACTTCTTGGCAACGCGCGAACCACCGTATCGCGGCGTGCCACGCCTCGCAGGCGCGCTCGAGTACAAGGCGCCCGATATCGATGCGAGCACGCTCGGCACGCTGTTCGAGTTCGTGCCGAACCAAGGCGATGCCTGGCGCTTCACACTCGATGCACTCGATCGCTATTTCGACCACGTA
>DASUFX010000127.1:0-15722 GCA_036274355.1 Kofleriaceae bacterium
CGTTGCCGCGGCAGGGTCTCGGTAACGCCGCCGTCGCCGCCGTGGCCAGCCCCGAGCAGAAGAAGGCGTTCGCAAAGCGCTGGATCGCGATGGCGATCACCGAACCGTCCGCCGGTTCGGATTCCGCGGCGATTCGCACCACCGCAAAGCGCGACGGCGATCACTGGATTCTCGACGGCGAGAAGATCTTCGTGACCGCCGGCGAGCGCGCGGATGCCGTCGTCGTGTGGGCGTCGCTCGATCTGTCGCTCGGCCGCGCCGCGATCAAGCCGTTCCTCGTACCGAAGGATGCTCCCGGCATTCGCGTCGCACGGCTCGAGCACAAGCTCGGCATTCGCGCGTCGGACACCGCGACGATCGTCCTCGAGAGCTGCCGCATCCCTGCCGAGAACATCCTCGGCAGCCCCGAGATCGATACGAGCAAGTCGTTCGCGGGCGTGATGAAGACGTTCGACAACACGCGACCCGTGATCGCCGCGATGGCGGTTGGCGTCGCGCGCGCGGCACTCGAACGCACGCGCGAGCTGCTTGCGGCGAGCGATCCGTCCATTCGCGATCCGCGGCCCGGTCCGCGCGCGTCGCACGCCGCGCACGTGCTGTTCGGGCTCGAAGCCGAGCTCGAAGCCGCGCGCCTTCTCGCACTACGTGCCGCCTGGATGGCGGATCGTGGCATACCGAATTCGCTCGAAGCCTCGATGGCCAAGGCGAAGGCGGGCCGCACCGTCACCGAGATCACGCTTCGTTGCGTCGAGCTGTGCGGAGCCACCGGTTACGCCGAGGGCGAGCTGCTCGAGAAGTGGGCACGCGACGCCAAGATCCTCGACATCTTCGAGGGCACGCAGCAGATCCAGCTGCTGATCGTCGCCCGCAGAATGCTGGGCAAGTCCAGCGCGGAGCTTCGCTGATGCAAGAGCTATTGATCGAAGCCCAATCCGAGCTCGGCCTCGCTGACCCCGCGCCACTGGCCACGCTCACGCCTGCGCAACTCGCCTGGTTGCGCGACGCTGCGCGAGATGCGCGCAAACGCGAAGAGGCATCGCTCGACGCCGCCGTCGATCGCGCGCTCGAGCACGTGCCGTGGCTGTTGCGTGGCGCGGTGAAGAGGATCCTGTTCCCGTGAGCGACCGCCGCGGAGAGCTCGTCAAGCTCGCACGCGTGCTCGACCTGCCGCCGGACGTCCTCGCGCATCTCGCGCTCGACGCCGATAGCCTGCGCAGCGTGCGCGAGGCATTGTCGGCATCGCTGTTCGACGCGTCGCGGCCGACGATGCAACGAGTTGCGAAGGCGTCGAAGCTCCTGCCGAACGGCACGGTCGCCCGTGTCGGCGAGCACGTGTTCGGGCCGCTGCTCTGCGCGCGCATCGTCGGCCTGCTCGCGCCGGAGCACGCGATCGATCTCGCGCTGCGGATGCCCGATGAGTTTCTCGCCGATACCTCCGCGTTGGTCGATCCTCGGCAAGCGCAGACGCTGATCGCGGCGATGCCGACCGAGCGTGTTGTCGAGGTCGCTGGCCGGCTCGTCGAGCGCGGCGACTACGTCACGCTCGCCCGCTTCGTCGACTTCCTGTCACGCGAGACGATCGAAGCCGTGATCGCAAGCATCCGCGACGAGCTCGTGCTGCTGCACATCGCAGCATTTGTCGAGTCGCAGAAGAAGCTGACCGAGCTCGTGGGCCTGATTCCCCGCACACGGCTACGCGCGATGATCGTCGCGGTGGGGGCAACAGGCGGTCCGCTGTGGCTCGAAGCGCTCGCGCTCACCGAGCATCTCGATCAGCACTGGAAGCAAACGATCGGCGACCTCGCGGCCGAGCTCGATGCGGCCGTGCTCCAGTCGATGCTGTACACCGCGCGCGACTACGCGGCGTGGGACAGCGTGCTGCCGCTGATCGTCGCGATGAGCGAGTGGGCGCAGCAGCGCTTCATCGAGCTACCTGGCATCGACGACGTCGTGCTCGTCGGCCTGCTCGGTGCCGCTGACCGCCTCGGGTTATGGCAAGAGCTACTCCCGATCGTGCCGAAGATGCCGCTGCGTCTGCGCGAGATGCTCGCGACGCTACTCGGTGGCTTACCCACCGACGTCATCGATCGAATCCTGACCGCCGCCGACCCACATCCGTGGCTGACTGCAGCGAGCTAACCCAGCTGCTACGCTAGAGGTGTGTTCGTCACCGGCACGTCGTTCGGGCAAGTGCTCGCGCAGACGATCCAGTGGTGCGCGCCACGTGCTCGGCTCGACGATCCGGCGGGCTCGCTGCGCAGTGAACGGCTCAGGCCATGGCCGCTGGCCCGTGATCGAATCGCGGTCGTGAGCATGCTCGCGACGATGCGGACGAACCAGCTGCTCGGCTCGCCACATGTCGCCGATGCGCGCTCGGCAGACGACCTCCATGGCGGGCGCCTGCTCGTCCACTTCCCCGGCGACACGCTGTTCGAAGAAGCGTGCTTCGATAGCTCGCGCGGCTTCTTCGACAAGTACGACGCGCCGCCCTGGGACACGTGGATCACGGTCCGCGCCGACGGCAAACGTGAGTACCTCGTCTCGTGGGTGCCGCCGATGTTCTTCGAGCTCGCCGAGATCGGAATCAAGGTGAGCTCGACGTCCTGCGTGCGCTGGCTCGAGGACGCGCCCGAGGCCGACGAGCTCTGGCGATTTCGCGTTCGCTAGCCTTTGAACGTCGACAGGCCGAAGTCCCCGAATGGTTCGTCGCGCTCGCGCACGGCTTCGCGGAAGCCCTTCTCCATCGCGCGTTGCTGGAAGCCGTAGCCTTCCTTCGTATGGCGCGTGATGCCGTCGAACACGGTGCCGACGAGCTGCGTCGTGTGCAGGCCCTGCGCGAGCAGCGTCTGGTTGAGCAACAGCTTCATCATGACGAGCTGATTGATCGGCATTCGCGCGATGCGTTCGAGCAGGATCTCGAAGCGCTCGTTCAGCTTGTCGGGTGGCGCCGATTCGATCGCGAGCCCCCACTCCTTCGCTTCCTTGCCGGATAGACAGTCGCCCGTGAACAGCAGCCGCTTCGCCTTCTCGAGGCCGAGCCGGTAGAACCACAGCGACGTCGTCGGCGAACCCCAGACGCGTGCCGGCGGGTAACCGATCTTCGCGTCGTCGGCGATGACGAGCAGGTCCGAGCACAGTGCCATGTCGGTGCCGCCCGCGACGCAGAAGCCGTGCACCTTACACACGACGGGCTTGTCGCCGTAGAACAGGCTCATGAAGCCGCGAACGTTGCGGCTCATCATCTGATAGTCGGTCACCGGGTCCCACACGTTCGTCGGCATGTGGTTCGTCGCGATGACCGCTGGATCGAGCGGCGTGTCTTTCTGGCGCTTCGCCTCCTCGACGCCCATCGCCATGCCTTCGGCGCTCTCGACCAGATCGTAGCCGCCGCAGAATCCGGTGCCGTTGCCGCTGAGCGCGATGACATGCACCTTCGGATCGAGGTTGGCGCGCTCGACGCACGCGGCGAGCTCTTGTGGCAGCGCCAGTGTGATGCCGTTACCGCGCTTCGGCCGATTGAGCGTGATGCGCGCGATCTTGCCCGTGACCTCGTAGGTCATTGTCTCGAGAGTGTCCACTTCATGCCTCCAGCAGGTGCGATGCGCGCAGCATCGCTCAAAGCGTCGCTAGAAGTCGACGCCGAGACCCAGCTGGACGATCAGCGGATTGACCCACATCTCCATCGTCGCGCTCCCGACCTTTGCGGTCTCGAAGATCGGGATTTCGGGCGTGCGAACCTGCAGATTCTCGACGGTGGCGTGCGCTTTCATGAACGCGATGTACTTGACGTCGACGCGGAAGCTGACGCGTCGCCACAGCGTGACGTCGGTACCGGCCTGCAGCACGAGCCCGGGCGCCGGGTCGATGTGAAACGTCGGGTCGTCGACTTCGGTCAGGACCGGGTTCGTCGCGTGGGCGTTGTACGTGACGAGCACGCCAACGCCCAGGCCTCCGTACGGATGCACGGGGCCGAGATCGGCAACGCGATAGACGGCCGTGACGATCGGCGGTGCGGCGTCGGCTTCGCCCAGCTCCGAGCCGAGCGCCGGCACACCGGTCGAGATGCCGAGCGCCTCGGGCGCGATCGACATGTCTGCGAGCGAGCCGGTCGCGCGGAAGCGAACGTGGAGCGGCGTGCTGAGCACGGTCTCGAGCGAGAGCCGATCGTGAAGCACCGGCAGCGTGTAGCCGGCGATCACCGCCGGGATGGTCATCGGCTCGAGCGCTGCGCCGGAGCCCGCGATCGGGCCATCCATCAGCGCGAGGCTCGCCGGGCCGTGCACGCCTTCGAGCACGAGCTCGCGCGAATCGGAGAGCGGCGAGATGTGGAGCAGGCCCGCGCGGAAGTAGAGGCGCTCGTAGGTGAGCGCGCGGTCGGCGTGCGCGGTCGACGTGGCGAGGGCGAGGACGAGGGGAACGAAGCCGATCGTGATCGCTTTCATGGCAGGCTCCCCCGTTGCGCGCGGGACATCAGTTGCAGCCGCATCTCGCCCGCTGGGACGATGAGCTGGACAGCGCCTTTGATGCCGAGCGGTGCGTCGATCCCGACAGAGATCGGAACATCGGCGATGTTGCGGAGCGAGATCGCGATACGCCCATCCGGTTTGAACTGCAGCGGCCCCTCGAGCGTCACCCATAGCGGCTTCGAGTGCATGTCGTGCTGCGCGATCGGCAAGCTCATGTCGGGCGCGTCCATGTACAGGCCGAGCGCGGCGATCATCGTTGGCGTGCCGTTGCGATCGACGATGTAGCCCTCGAGCGGCCCGTCGGGGTTCTCGCGCACGCGCATCACGCTCATGCCGGTTTCGGTCGTGATCGGCAGGATGCCGAGCGCGCCGGCCGTCATCGTCACCGACGTCGAGTACATTGCCTGGGCGCTCATCGCGACGGGAATGCAGGTCGGAACCATCGTTCCACCGGGAAGGATGCAGTTCTCGCGGCGTTCGCCGAGCTGCGCCGGAATCGCGCCGGCGACGTACATGCACGACTCGACTTCGGGCGTGCTCGGCATGCAGTCCGGACCCTGGAACGACGCCGACGAGATCAGGCCGGTCGCGCCGGCGATGCGCAGCGCGACGCGATTGTCCTCGCGCAGCTGCTCGCCTTGCTCCATGCGGCCGGAGCCGTTGAGGTCGGTGTTCGGGCTCGCCGTAGCCAGCAGCGTCGTTGCCTTCGTCGGGTCGGTGCCGACGAAGCTCACGAGCAGATCCGGTCCGCCGCTCGCGCTCGCGGTCGTGCCGCCGAGCGGATCGAAGTTCGCCGGCCGACCATTCGCGCCACAGACCTCGCCGACGTCGCACGTCGCGTTCGGGCCCGACACGAGCCGCAGTTGGTAGTGCTCGCCTGGCCGCCAGCCACCGTCGGGGATAAAGCCGATGTCGCGCTGGTGCTTCACGAGCGTACCAGGCACGGCTTCGAGGCACGTGCCCATCGCATCGACGCGCTCGACACGAATGCTCCCCGTGTTGCAGGCGTCGCCGAGTGTGAGTGACGCCCCGTACAGCGGCTGATCGAACACGACCGCGATGCGTTCGTTTGCAGCTAGCGCGAACGGGCGATAGCGATCGTCGGCACTCGCGCCGCCGGAACAGCGCCCGGCGGTGTTCGTCTTGACGTCGACGAGCGAGCACGGCGCACCTGGATAGACCGCAGTCACCGACGGCGGTACATCGGTCTGCGCGACCAGCTGCGTCGCAATCGCGAACGTCTGCAGCGGCATCACGTTGCCGGCTAGGTCGCCCACTTCGCTGAGGTCGACCTGATACGCGTGATTGCCGAGCAAGGTCGCGCGCGGCCGCACGACGACGACGGAGCCGTGAATCTCGAGGGAGCTGGGCACGACGGTGTTGCCATCGCGCAGCGTGATCGCACCAGCGCGAGCGCGGTCGATGTCGACGGGCTCGTCGAAGACAAGCTCGATGCCCTCGTCGGTGATCAGGTCATGCGAGTCCGCCGCAGGCAGCGATGACAACAGCGTGGGCGGTTGGACATCCGGCGCCGGCGACGCCTTCAGATCGGAGATCAGGTCGAGCACGATGTTCGTCGGTGCCGAGCTCATCCCGAGGAGGTTGATGTCGAGCGCGCCGAGTGTCTCGATCGCGAGCGCGCCTTCGTCAGCGATCGCGAGGCCCGTGAGCTGGATGCCGAGCACGGTCTGTGCGAGCACGGCATTGCCAGTCGGATCGGTCGCGTAGATCGCGAGGTCGAAGCTCAGATCGACGAGCAACGGCGAGGTCGTGTTGTCTGGAAGCGTGCCGGCCGGCTGGTACCGGTTGCGATACAGGCGGCCGCCGCCGTCGGTGAGCATCTCGATCGCGATGTCACCGGTTTCGAGACCGGATGGGATCGCGCCTGCGAGCTGGATCGCGAGGCCCGCGGACGTCAGGCGCTGGCCTTTCGGAATCCTGAACGCGATCGGGCCGTCGAGCGCGAGTGGGTCGCCGAGCTCGGTCTCGAGCACGTTCGGTTTCATCGCCGCGTTCGCTTCACCGATCAGCGGGTGCGAGACGGCCATCACGTTCATGTCGTCGGTGCGCGCGACGGATGCGACCGGATCGCCGCTCTGCCACGTGCGAAACACCTGGCGGATCGGTCCGCGGCCGAGACTGTCGAGCGGCGTGAACGCGATCGCCGTCGGCACGAGGCGTTCGCCGCCGACGTCGGCGAGCTGATTGCCGAGCCGCAGCTGGTACGTCGCGCCGGCTGCGAGCGGCGCGGCCGGATCGAGCGTGACGTGGATGCCGTTCGCGAGGAGCGTCGCCGGGACGGGCGCGCCGTTCGCGTCGACGAGCTCGACCGCTCCGTTGTCGGTCGTGACCGAACGCGGATCGAGTGGTTCGGAGAATACGAGCTGGAGCGTCGAGCTCTCGAAGATCGGGCGGAACGCGCCGGGGTGGAGCGCGTCTAATGTCGCGAGGGCCGAGCCATTGACCGCGATCAGCGATGGCGCGCCCGCGAGTGGGCGATCGTTGCGCGTCGTGAACCGGAACAGCGGCTCCCCGGCCAGCTCGCCCGAGCCGCCACACGTGACCTGGTAGGTCGTCAGCGGTAGCAGCGCGCTCGACGTGATCGCGACGGTCTTGCCGTGACCGACGACTTGTTTGGTGATCTCGACGTTGCCATCGGGGCCTGCGAGGGTGCACCCGGCCTGGTCGGCGACCGCATCCGAGTACGAGACGAGCACCCGCGCGCCGAGCGGCACGTCGAGCTGGTTGTCGACTGGATAGGTGAACACAACGCTCGGAGGCGGCGGTTCGTCGACGGGACCAGCCGAGTAGCAGCCGGCGAGACAGCAGGCGAACAGGAGGGGCGGGCGGCGGTCGCGCATCGGTTTGTGACCAGGTATACATGATGTATCCCGTGCGTGATAGAGAGTCCGATGACAGCCGCTCACAGTGCCGCGCGGCGTCACGGCCCGGACCAGCGCCAGCGCAGTGATCGTCCGTGGCTAGGCGCGGCCGGCAGGCGCGGCTTGGTCGCCGTCGAACCTACGCCAGCGTCATCGGCAGGGGCGCTACGCGATCGCCGTGGCCTGCAACCGTGCCCGTCGCCACGCGCATCATCACCGTGCGTGCGCGCAAGATGCTCTCGTTCGTGACACGGCGACCTTCATCGCCTTGTTCGAGCACCGTGCGGACGATCTGTTCGAGCGCGAAGACGAGCGTCCGGATGAGCAGCGGATCGACCCTCTTGCTCTCGTCGGAAGCGTCGTGAAACATCGCGATTAGCAGGTCGTGGACTTCCATGCGCCGGGCGTGGAGCGGCGATTCGAGGCTCTGGGCCTCACCGCCGAGGACGTAAACGAGACGGCCCATCGACCTCGCGTTGCCAAGGTGAATGTCGATGCAGCGTTCGAGCTGCGTGATGAGGTCCTTCTCGTTCGTGATCGCGCGCCGGCAGGCTTCGAGCAAGCTGCTCGTGCCGAGCGTGTACATTGCGAGCGCGACGTCTTCCTTGCTCTTGAAGAAGCGATAGAACGTGCGCCGCGAGACCTGGCTCGCTTCGAGGAGGTCTTCGACCGAGACGCCGCGGAACCCCTTCATTGCGAATACGCGGGTCGCACCGAACATGATCATGTTGCGCGCGACATCGCTCCCGAGCTGGACGCCCGTCGCGCGGCGAGGCGCGGACGCCTTCGGCTTCGTAGTCTTGACCTTCTTGGCTTTCCCGGCTGCCACGAAGCCAGTATGCCCCAATCGCCCGACGACAGGCGGAAATTGTGCAAGGTGTACACAGTGTTGCTCTCGTCGACCTGTCCGTCCGATAGGTAGACTCGGCGTCTACCTCCGACATCGGCGTCACTCGCAGATGCGCGTAGCGACGGAGATCGTTGCGTTGCCGCCGACGACGTAGTCCGTGTTCTCGACGAGATACAGGTACCGGCCGTCGACGGACAGGTGCAGCGCGGCATCGTCCGCGGGTGTGTTGAGCGGCATGACCCGCTCGAGCGCGCCGAACGGTGAATCGCGATCGGGGCGCCGCGCAGTGACGATGTCGAGGTTCCCTGGGCTGTCGAGATCGGTCGCGAACCAGATCTCGCGCTCGTCGGGAGAGAGGGTCGGCGACACCGCGAACGGCCCGGCACCCTGGATGCCAGGCACGAGCACGGGTCCATTCCACATCGACTGGCGCGATGCGCGGGTCGCCCGGTAGAGCTTCGCGTTGTTTAGATCGGGCCCGATCCCGTAGTACAGCGCGAGGCCGTCCGCGGTCAGCCATGGATCGAGCTGGTGCTGCGCGTCGGTGCCGAGCTCCGCGATCCGCGCCGGTGGGCTCCAGGCCGTCGTCGTGCTTGCCCGTTGCGACTCGTAGAGCTCGAGCAAATAGGGCAGGCCCATGTCGGCCGCGAAGATCACGTCGAGCCCATCGGCCGTCACCGTCGGCTGAAACTCGGCGCCCCCCGTGCTGAGCTCCATCACGAGCTCGGGTATGCCGTAGCTGTTCGGCGCGGTGCCCTTCGCGACGAAGATGTTCGCGCCGGCGAGCGCGGCCGGGCGGAACGAATGGAAGTAGAGCTCGCTGCCGTTCGCCGTCGGCGAGCCACCCCAGTCGTCGTAGCCCGCCTGATGAATCATCGCGACGGGCTGCGCCGCGCCGAACGGTTTGCCGAAGCACGTCGACGCGTCGATGACGTTCGGCACATCGATCGCACCGTCGGGTGCGTCCACAAAGCCAAACCGACCACACGCGATGCTGCTCGCGGTTGCGCTTGCGACCACCATCGCATGCGGCCAGTCAGCCGAGCGCAGCCTTCTCACGAAGAAACGTTATACTCGGGACGTGACTCGATGGGTGGCAAGTCTCCTCGTGGTGGTGTTCGTCGGCTGTGGCGGCTCGACGGGTGGTGGCGGCGGCGGTGATGGCGGTGGCGGCGGCGATGACATGCCGATCGACGCGCCGCTTGGAACATGGACCTACGTGCCGATCGACGGCATGGTCTGCGCCGACGGCTCGCCGACCGGCATTGGCGTCAATCTCTCGGATACGTCGAGCGACGTCTTCATCTTCGTCGCTGGCGGTGGTGCATGCTGGGACGCGACCACGTGCTTCACGACGAAGAGCGCGGTGCATATCGAGGGTGGCTATGGCCAGGCCGACTTCAACACCGAGATCAATGGCCTCGCAGGCGCGGGGATCTTTCAGCGCATCGCGCAGAACCCGTTCAAGGATGCAAGCTGGGTCTACGTACCGTACTGCACCGGTGATCTGCACGATGGTGCAAACGTCGCGACGTACGATGCGGCGCATGTCGTGCATCACGTCGGGCGGACGAACGCTGCCGCATTGCTCGCGCGCGTGGCGGCGACACGGCCGGCGGCGCAGACGGTGTGGCTCGTCGGCGTGTCTGCCGGCGGCTACGGCATCGCATTTGACTGGGATCTCGCGCGCGCCGAATGGCCGCAGAGCAAGGTCCATGCACTCGCCGATTCATCGCCGCTTGTCGCGATGGAGCCAACGCGGTGGAGCGCGATGCAGGCGTCGTGGAAGCTCACGTTCCCGACCGCGTGTGCGAGCTGCACGTCTGATCTCGGCGCCATGAACGCGGCGCTTCGCAGCACGCAGCGCCCGGGCGAGCGCTACGCGCTACTCGCGAACACACGCGACCAGACGATCTCGACGTATTTCGGCGTCACGATGGATCAGTTGCAGACCGAGACGCTCGCTGCGCAGGCGGCGATGTCGCCGAGCATGGGGCAGGCCGCGTACGTGATCGCGGGTACGGGGCACGTGCTGCTCGGCAATCCGAGCGTTCAGACGAGCAATGGCGTCGTGCTTGCGACCTGGTTTGCCCAGTGGGCAAGCGGCGATCCGGCATGGGCGAACGCCGGCCCTTGATCGTTGTCCTCCAGTATACGAGTTGTATACTATCGCCGTGAGCACGGGCGCCGCCGACATCCTGACCCGCGAGGAGATCCGGTCGTTCACACAGCGTTCGAACTTCGTCGGCGCCATCGCCATCGCGTGGTCGTGGCTCGTGATCATCGGCTGTTTCGTCGCGGTCGCGCTCGTGCCTCATCCGGCGGTGTTCGTCGGTGCGGTGATCCTGCTCGGCGGTCGTCAGCTCGCACTCGCGGTCGCGATGCACGAAGCCGCGCACGGCACGCTATTCAAGTCGCGCTGGGCGAACGAGGTGCTGACCGACTGGCTGTGCGCGCGACCGGTGTGGTCGGACACCGCGCGCTATCGGGTGCATCACCTCCAGCACCACGCGCATACCGGAACCGATCGCGACCCCGATCTCGGCCTCGCACTCGCCGAGCCGATGTCGCGCCGCTCGCTGCGTCGCAAGCTCTTGCGCGACATCTTCGGAGCGAGCGGAGTCCGCCGAGTGGTCGGCCTGCTCGCGATCGACGCCGAGCTGCTCGAGTTCGACGTTGGCGGTAGTCCGCGCCGGGCGAAGTTTCGCTCGCGTGGCTACCACCTGCGCGCGCTCGCGAAGAACATCTGGAAGCCGATCCTCGCGAACCTCGTCATGTTCGGTGCGCTCTACGCAGCCGGCGTCGCCTGGGTCTACCTCGCCTGGGTCGTCGCGTACCTCACGATGTTCAGCCTCGTGATTCGCGTGCGGTCACTCGCCGAGCACGCGTGCACCGCGCGCACCGACGACCAGCTGCTCAACACGCGGACGACGCGTGCAAACCTTGCAGCGCGCATGACGCTCGCGCCGCTCCACGTCAACTATCACCTCGAGCATCACCTGCTACCCACCGTGCCGTGGTGGCGCTTGCCTGCGCTACATCGCGCGCTTGTCGAGCGCGGTGCGCTGCCTTCGCAGTCACTCGCCCGCGGATATCTGCACGTACTGCAGCTAGTCAGCAGATAATAGCCTCATGCGCGCGCGACTCGCGGTGGGTGTCGTTGCACTGATCGGCTGCGGCCGGCTGGGCTTCGACTCCGCGCCTGGTCCGCGCGATGCGCCAGCGAGCTCGGACGTCGACAGCCCACCAGCGTACCAAGCGAGCAGCGTGCGCTTCGATCCGGCAGGCGGCGACTATATGTGGACGAACATGCTCGAGAACACGCCGAATTCCGGTCGCGGCACGTTCTCCGCGTGGTTTCACTTCAATGGCGGCGACGGCCAGCAACAGCTGATCACGGTCGCGCAGACGATCGGCTTCGGTGGCGTGCTGCGCACGACGACCAACAAGTTTCACTTTATTCTGCCTGCGTGCACCGGCATCACGGTGCTCGACATGCAGACGCAGAACGCGTACACGAGCACGTCGGGCTGGATCCATGTGCTCGCAGCCTGGGACGTGACCACTGGCAAGGCCGACCTCTACGTCAACGACATCCCGGATCGCGCCGCCAATCCGCTGATCGTCAACGGCTCGATCTGCTACGCGGCGCTGCGCTGGGGCATTGGCGGCTATACCGGCAACGGTCTCGACGCCGATGTCGCCGATTTCTACTCCGCGCTCGGCACGTACATCGACCTGAGTGTCGAGGCGAACCGCCGTAAGTTCATCGACAACACCGGGCGGCCCGTCGATCTCGGGCCTGCGTGCAACGGCCCGACCGGCGCGACCTCGACCGGCTGCTTCACCGGTGATCCGGCGACCTGGAACATGAACAAAGGCGTTGCCGCCGGGTTCACGCTCGAAGGCGACGGGCTTGCCCCCGCCGCTTCACCTAGCGATTAGCTCTGGTAGAGCCAGACGCGCAGCAGCGACAGCAGCTGATCGGCGTCGACGGGCTTGGTGATGTAGTCGCTCGCGCCGGCCTCGAGGCACTTCTCGCGGTCGCCCTTCATCGCCTTGGCGGTCAACGCGATCACCGGCAGGTCCTTCCACTCGGAACGCTCGCGGATGCGACGCACGGCTTCATAGCCATCCATCTCCGGCATCATGATGTCCATGAGGACGACATCGATGCTCGGGTTCTCCTCGAGCTTCGCGAGCGCGCGCTTGCCGTTCTCGGCATACAGCACGTTCATCTTGTGACCTTCCAGGAGCGATGTCAGCGCGAAGATGTTGCGGAGATCGTCGTCGACGACGAGCACCGTGCGCTCCGCGAGCTGCGGATCGCTCTTCGCGAGTCGACGCAGCACGCGCTGCTTGCGCTCGGGGAGGTTGGCCTCCACACGATGCAGGAACAGCGCGGTCTCGTCGAGGAGCCGCTCCATTGTGGTCACGTCCTTGATGATGACGGTCTGTGCGAGGCCGTGCAGACGCTGGCGATCCTCGTCGGTGAGATCACGGCCGGTGTACACGATCACCGGCAAGCGCCGGTGCTGCGGGTCGGCCTTGATCTGCTCGATGAGGTCAAAGCCACTCATGCCGGGCAGGCGAAGATCGAGCACGACGCAGTCGTATGGCTTCTCCGCCAACGTCTGCAGTGCGATTTCACCCGACGCGACGGTCGTGGTCTCGACATCACCATCACCGATGAGGTCGCTGATCGCCTGGCTCTGCACCGGATCGTCCTCGACGACGAGAAGCTGCTTGACGCGCTTCTCGACAAACCCGCGGACCTTGTCGAGCCCTGCTTTGAGGTCCTCCTCGGTGACCGGCTTCTGGAGGAAGCCGTGCGCGCCGCTCTGCAGGCCGCGCCGTTCCTCGTCGAGACCCGACACGATGTGCACCGGGATGTGACGCGTCGCCGCGTCGTGCTTCAGCCGATCGAGCAGCACCCAACCGTCGAGGTCGGGCAACCGCAGATCGAGCGTGATCGCATCCGGCTTGATCGAGCGCGCGAGCTCGAGCGCCTGGTGACCGGTCATGGCCACAACGCCCTTGAAGCTCGACGCGCGTGCCATCTCGAGCATCGTCATCGCGAACGTCACGTCGTCTTCGACGATCAACAGCACGCGGTCTCCAGGCTCGAGGCTCTCGTAGTCGTCCGGCACCGTGCGTGTGAGCGGCGGCGGAGGCGGAGCTTCCTCCTTGTCGACCGATTCGGGCTGCGTGAGGTCGATGACCTGCGGCAGCTGCGGCACCGGCTGTGGAACGCGCCGCACGCTCGGATCGCGCTGCTTGTACACGGTCGGCAGGTACAGCGTGAACGTGCTGCCCTGACCGATGACCGAGTCGACGCGCAGCTCGCCACCGAGCAGACCGGCGATCTCGCGTGAAATCGCGAGGCCGAGGCCGGTGCCGCCGTACTTACGGCTCGTCGAACCGTCCGCTTGCGTGAACGGTTCGAAGATCAGGCGCTGCTTATCCGCGGGGATGCCGATGCCAGTATCCGCCACCGAGAACGCGATGACGTCGTTCGACGTCTTCGTGATCCGCAGCTTGACGCGGCCACGCTCGGTGAACTTGATCGCGTTCGACAAGAGATTTCGCAGCACCTGGCGCAAGCGCATGTCGTCGGTCTCGATCGAGCCGGGCAGGTGCTCGTCGAGCTCGACGGAGAACTGCAGCCCCTTCTCTTCGGCGACCTGGCGGAACGTCTGGTCGACGTAGTCGCGCAGGTTTGCGCAACGCACCGGTCCGATCTCGACCGCCATCGTGCCGGACTCGATCTTCGCGAGATCGAGAATCTCGTTGATGAGGGTCATCAGGTCGGTACCCGCCTGGCGGATCGTCTCCGCGTAGCGGATCTGCTTGTCGGTCAGGTTCTGCTCGGCGTTGTCGGCGAGCTGACGGCTGAGGATGAGCAGCGAGTTGAGCGGCGTGCGCAGCTCGTGGGACATGTTCGCGAGGAACTGGCTCTTGTACTTCGACGTGAGGGCCAGCTGCTCCGCTTTCTCTTCGAGCTCCTGACGAGCGAGCTCGACCTGGCGGTTCTTCCTCTCGACTTCTGCCTTCTGCTCGGTGAGCTGATGCGCTTTCTCCTCGAGCTCCTCGTTCGTCTGCTGCAGCTCGTCCTGCTGGCTGCGCAGCTCCTCGGTGAGGCTCTGCGACTGACGCAGCAGCTCGTCGGTACGCATCGTCGCTTCGATCGTCGCGATCACGATGCCGAGTGACTCGAGCATCTGGTCGAGGAACGCGAGCTGGATGCCGCTGAACTTCTCGAAGCTCGCCAGCTCGATGACGCCTTTGACCTCACCCTCGAACAGGATCGGCACGACGACGATCGAGTGCGGCGGCGCTTCGCCGAGAGCACTGGTGATCTGGACGTAATCCGCGGGCACCTTGCCGACGACAATGCGCTTGCCCTCGAGCGCCGCCTGGCCGACGAGCCCCTGGCCGAATCGCCACACGTTCGCGACGGCCTTGCGCTCCTGGAACGCATAGCTCGCGAACAGCCGCAGGATCTGGCCTTCGTCGTCGGCTTCTGCCATGTAGAACGCGCCGTGGTGGGCGTTCACGAGTGGAGCCAGCTCGTTGAGGATCTGGCGCGCGACGGTGAGCAGATCGCGCTGGCCCTGCAGCATACGGGTGAACCGCGCGACGTTCGTCTTCAGCCAGTCCTGCTCTTGGTTGACCTTCGTGGTCTCCGCGAGCGTGCGGATCATCTGGTTGACGGTGTCTTTCAGCTGCGCGATCTCGCCGCGCGCTTCGACGGTGATCGACCGGGTCAGGTCGCCTTGCGTCACGGCAGTCGCGACGTCGCGAATCGCGCGGACCTGGTTTGTCAGGTTGCCGGCGAGCTCGTTGACGTTGTTCGTCAGATCACGCCACACACCGGCAGCGCCGGGCACGTCTGCCTGGCCACCGAGGCGGCCGTCGACACCGACGTCACGCGCCACGCCGGAGACCTGTGCCGCGAACGTCGAGAGCGTGTCGATCATGTTGTTGATCGTGTCGACCAGCGTCGCGATCTCACCACGGGCGGCGAGGTTCAGCTTGCGATCGAGGTCGCCGTTCGCGACCGCGGTGACGACGTTCGCGATGCCGCGCACCTGCTCGGTCAGGTTGCGCGCCATCACGTTGACGTTGTCGGTCAGCTCGCGCCACGTGCCGGACACGCCGCGCACCTCGGCCTGGCCGCCGAGCACGCCGTCGATGCCGACCTCGCGGGCGACGCGCGTCACCTCGGACGCGAACGAGCCGAGCTGATCGACCATCGTGTTGATCGTGTTCTTGAGCTGGAGCAGCTCGCCGCGGACCTCGACGGTGATCTTCCGGGTCAGGTCGCCATTCGCGACGGCGGTCGTCACGTAGGCGATGTCGCGGACCTGGTTCGTCAGGTTCGACGCCATCTGGTTGACGTTGTCGGTCAGCTCCTTCCACGTGCCGGCGACGCCGCGCACCGCCGCCTGGCCGCCGAGCTTGCCCTCGACGCCGACGTCGCGCGCGACGCGCGTCACCTCGTCGGCGAACGACGAGAGCTGA
>DASUFX010000128.1:0-2771 GCA_036274355.1 Kofleriaceae bacterium
GATCGGCCGCCATGCAATGGCCGCCTCGAAGACTGCGTGCGCGATGCGACGACGCGCCAGTCGCGACTCGCGAAGCTGCAGGCTGCGCAACGCGCGGAAGCGTGCCGAGGCGATTCGTGCACCGCGCAATGGCAGGACGCGCGCCGCATCTACACGGCGCTCGCGGGCTTCGAGGATACGGGACCGGCCGCGCTACTCGGCCTCGCGCGCGTCTCCGGCCGGCTCGGCGACAGCAAGGGCGTGCAGGGCGCGCTCTCGGATCTCGAGCTGCGCTACGGCGATCGCACGGTCGACGAGCTGCCGGCGCGCCTCGTCGTCGCGATCATGCGCGCGGAGAAGGATCGCGGTGCGCTCCTCGAAGTGGCGGAAGCGATCGTCGCCGGCACCTACGACGTGCATCCGGTCGTCGGCGCCGGTGTGCTCGCGCAACTGCGCCAGCGGCTCGATGGCCCGATGGCACCTGACCTCGCGGCGCGGCGCGCAACGCTCGACGAGCAGATGACGAGGATCAAGAGCGAGGCCCGTGCGGCAGCGGGGCTCGCCGACGACGTGCAGGACATCATGCGCGACGCGACGCTCGCGTGGCGGGGCAAGCCGGCGCAGAAGCAGCCCGCGCGCACGCTGATCTACAAGAAGCGCGCGGACGGCAGCGTGATCGGCATGGCTGTCGACGCCGCGATGCTCGAGCAAGCCGCAGGCCACGCGCCGAGCGACAACGTCGCGGTGCACGTGCAGCATCTCGTGCTGCCGGTCGGTCAGTCGCCGCCGAGCGACGTGTGGCGCCAGCTGACGCTGAAGCCGTTCCCACAAGGGCTGTCGCACCTCACGCTGCATCTCGTGAATCCGAGGAAGGATCGCGATCCGCTCGACGCGGTGCTTAGTGCGCGCGCCAACCGGCACATCATGTACACCTCCGCGCTCGCGATCATGCTCGGGCTCGGCATCCTCGCGACGATTCGTGGCGCCGCGCGTGCGCGCGAGCTCGCGCAGCTCAAGAGCGACTTCGTGTCGACGGTCTCGCACGAGCTGAAGACGCCGCTGACGTCGATCCGCATGTTCGCCGAGATGCTCGAGCAGGGCGTCGCCCAGGGCGATGCGGCGAAGATGGCCCGCTATCACGGCGTGATCGTCCAGGAGAGCCAGCGGCTCGGCCTGCTGATCGCGAACCTGCTCGACTACTCGCAGATCGAGCGTGGGACTCGTCGCTACACGCCGAGCCGCGAGAGCGTAGAGAAGCTCGCGCGTCACGCAGTTACGACGTTCGAGACGCTGCGCGACCCCGAGAAGGGCAAGCGCAATCCGATCGAGCTGATCGTGTCTCCGGAAGCAATGAAGACGGATGTCGAAGTCGACCGCGATGTCGTCGTGCAGGCGGTCCTCAACCTGCTCGCAAACGCCGTGAAGTACGGTGCTGCCGACAAGGCGATCGAGGTCACGGTCGCTGCCGATGATTTCGCGGCGACGATCGCGGTGACCGATCACGGTCCCGGCATTCCTGCACACGAGCAAGCGCGAATCTTCCGCGAGTTCTATCGCACGCCCGATGCGTACCGCTCGGGTGTCGAAGGAACTGGCCTTGGCCTCGCGCTCGTCAAACGCCACATCGAAGCACTCGGTGGCAGCGTCGACGTGCAATCGACCGTCGGTCATGGCGCGACGTTCACGATTCGACTACCGCGTGTGGAGGCAAAAGCGTGACCCGCATCCTTGTCATCGAAGACGATCCGTCGATCCGCATGGGCCTCGAGGACACGCTGACCGCGAAGGGCTATCAGGTCGAGGTCGTCGGTAAAGGCGGCGAGGGCGCCGAGAAGGCGATGTCGGGTCGCTATGACCTGATCGTCCTCGACGTGATGCTGCCCGACATCGACGGTTTCGAGGTGTGTCGACGGATTCGGCAGAGCCGCGGCCCGACGCGCCGGTTGCCGGTGATCATGCTGTCCGCGCGCGGTGCGGAGCTCGATCGCGTGCGCGGTCTCGAGCTCGGCGCCGACGATTACGTCACCAAGCCGTTCTCGCTGATGGAGCTGCTCGCACGGGTCGCGTCGGTACTGCGTCGCGCGCAAGGCGAGTCAGCCGAGCCCATCGGCCTTGCGTTCGGCGACATCGACATCGATCTCGTCGGCCAGGTCGCGCTGCGCAGCGGCAAGCGCATCGAGCTCCCGAGTCGCGCATTCGCGATACTCAAGGTGTTCGCGCGGCGGCCCGGTGAAGTCGTCAGCCGCGACGTGCTGCTCGACGAAGCGTGGGGCTACGAGGACTATCCGAACACGCGGACCGTCGACAATCACCTCGTGAAGCTGCGCCGCGCGCTCGAAGACGAACCGGACAAGCCGCGCTTCTTGGTGACGATCCACGGCGCTGGCTACAAGCTCGATGTTCCGAAGGATGCAGTGCGCTGGGCGGGCGCAGTGACAAGAACATGACAAGCTTTTGCGAGAGCGTGACGGTGCGATGCGAAGCGGCCATCAGCCGCGCTCGTCTCCTTGTTACCAAGGATATGGGCGAGGCGATGGCGCCGGCATCAGAGAGCCAACCTTCCGGTGGGACACGCTCTGGTGCCGGCGCCGCGCTGATTATGCTGCTCGCACTCGTCGCGTGCGGCGACGATCAACAGCGCGCCGCGACACACGTCGACTCTCCGGTGCGTGGCAGCGGTGGCGCCGATCTCGCGGCCGGTATGAAGACCGAGCTCGACGGCGACGCGCCTGCATTCGGCGATGGCGTGCTCGCCGAGCTCACGGGCGATGACGTCGCGGCGCGCGCGTCGT
>DASUFX010000129.1:0-10030 GCA_036274355.1 Kofleriaceae bacterium
AAGCTCATCTCCGGCCCGCGCGTTTTCATCTGCGATCAGTGCGTGACTCTGTGTAACGACATCCTCGCAAAAGAGGAGGCGTCGGAGCGGCCCAAGTACCCGCCACCGCGGGCGATCGTGGAAGAGCTGGACCGCTACGTAGTCGGCCAGAAGGACGCCAAGCGCGCCCTCTCGGTCGCCGTCTACAACCACTACAAGCGCATCGGCCTGCGCGGCAAGCAGACGGATGTCGAGCTCCAGAAGGGCAACATCCTCCTCATCGGCCCGACCGGCTCGGGCAAGACGTTGCTCGCGCAGACCCTGGCCAAGAAGCTAGACGTGCCGTTCGCGATCGCGGACGCCACCACCCTCACCGAAGCCGGCTACGTCGGCGAGGACGTCGAGAGCGTGGTCAAGGCGCTGTTCCGCGCTGCCGGCGGCGATGTCGAGAAGACCGCACGCGGCATCATCTGCATCGACGAGATCGACAAGATCGCACGCAAGGGCGGCACGCCGTCGCCGACGCGTGACGTCTCGGGCGAAGGCGTGCAGCAAGCGCTGCTCAAGATCCTCGAAGGCAAGACCGCGACGATCACGCCGGATGGCGCGCGCAATCGGCCGCAGCAAGAGCTCATCCAGATCGATACGACGGACATCCTGTTCATCTGCTGCGGTGCCTTCAACGGCCTCGAGGACATCGTCCGCCGCCGCACCGGTCAGCGTGGCCTGGGCTTCGGCGCCGAGGTCTCGACGGCCGAGGACGACAAGGACGCGCTGCGCCGCCAGGCGCGCACGGAAGACCTGATCAAGTTCGGCATGATCCCCGAGTTCATGGGACGTCTGCCGGTGATCGTGTCGTGCGACGCGCTCGACGTCGATGCGCTGACCGAGGTGCTCTGGAAGCCGAAGAACGCGCTGGCCAAGCAGTACCAGCGGCTGTTCGAGCTCGAAGGCGTGAAGCTGAACTTCCGCCCCGACGCGCTCAAGGCGATCGCAGAGGAAGCGTCGCGCCGCAACTCGGGTGCGCGTGGTCTCCGCGCGATCCTCGAGGAAGTGATGCTCGACGTGATGTACGAAATTCCGTCGCTCTCGGGCGTCAAGGAATGCGTCGTCACCCGCGAAGTCGTCGAGCACCGCGCTCGCCCCGAGCTCGTCCTCGAGTCGAAGGCTGCGAGCTAAGAACGCCCGCCGCCATCACGTAGGCGCAAGCGTAAGCGGCCCAGGTGCTGCCCCTGCGTCGCGCCCGTCGAACGACGCGCGCCGACCACGTCGGTGATCGTGAAGTCGACGCTGCACCGGCCGCACCGAGCTCGCAGTCGATTCGCCACGGCACTACAGCTGCGAGCAGAAGTATTTGTCGACGCCGTTCGCCGGATACGTGTAGAAGCCGGCGAAGCACATCTCGGCAACTGCACTGTCGCCGTACGTGACCTCTTGCTGCGTCGGGTTGTCGTAGTAGCACTCGACCTGGAGCTCGTCGCCCGGGTGGATAGCGACGTTCGTCATCGGGTAGTTCTTCTGCTCCATGTACGTGTAGTCGACGTTGAGCAGCGTCTCGACGGGGCCAGTCGAGCGCGCGACCTTCACGTTCTGGTGCTTCGCGTAGCTGTGCATGTGCGGCCAGAGGTCGAGAATGCGCCACTCGGTCGGCGCCACGCAGCTGCCGGGCACCATCTGGTTCGTCGCGCCGGGCAAGATGTGAATGTTGAACGTGCCGAGGAACATCGCCTCGGCCTCGTTCACGACCTCGCTCGCCTTCAGCGTCTTCACCTCGATACCCGACGTGCCCGAAATCGGCGAGTCGGTGAAGTTCGCAACGTGGAGGTTCAAGTTGATGTACGTGCCGGCAGCGAGCTTGATCGCGACACCGGCCGGGAACTGCAGATCGTTCGTGTCGATGCCGCCTGCGAACACCATCTGCTTGTCGAGGTTGAGCGCGTCGCACTCGTACTCGCCTATGGGACTCGGGGTGGTCGAAATCGTGAGTAGCTCGTGATGCGTGCCCGGCGGCGACTTGACGTGGAACGCGTTGACGTACGTGTCCTGCTCGATCTTGATGCGAATGCACTTGAAGCCTTCGACGGTCGGATCGAGCGACCAGCTGCGTTCGATCAGGCTGGTCCAGCCGGGTGTCACGCTGCCATCCACCGCTGCGTCCGGTTGGTCATCGTCGCCGGTCGAGCCGCCGCCGCCTCCGCAGGCCGCCGCCGCCAAAACCGCCGCACACAACCAAGCTCGCATATGGTTGCACTCTACACCCAGGCCTGCGGTGTCGAGCATTTTGTTCGCGATCGGGTGTTCTCGCTCACGCTGGCCGCAGCATGGGGTTCAGAGGCCGCGCTATGCTGCTTCCGTGCCCGAGCTGCGCAACGTAATCGTGTTCGCCATTGGTGCAGCACGTTATGCGGTCGAGCTGCGCTGGGTGCGAGAAGTCGTCACGCTCGGCTTCGTGACGGCAGTTCCGACGGCTCACCCGGTCCTCGGTGGTGTCTGCAATTTGCACGGAACGATTCTGCCGGTGTTGGACGTAGGTGCTTTGCTGGATCAACCGGCCGGACCAGCGCCGCGCCAGGGTGATGGCGCACTGGTCATCGAGGCCGACGGCACACTGTGCGGGCTGCGCGTCGATCAGGTCGATCACGTAGCGTCACTGTTCGAAGATGGTGGTGCGGTGGTGGATGCGGCCGGGCGGCCGCTCACGCTACTCGACCCGCAGCGCCTGCTCCGGCGCGCGCTCGAGCTGGTCAGCTCGGCGGTTCCGGCATGAGCGACACCGATCTCGATTTCGATCCCGACGAGCTCGCGATGTTGCGCCAGCTGTTTCGCAGCGAAGCGCACGACGCGCTCGAAGCAGTGACCGCGCGCGTGCTCGCGACCGGCTCTGCCAAGCCGACCGGCGAGACGCTGACCGAGATGATGCGCGTGACCCACACGCTCAAAGGCGCGGCCGGCACTGTTGGCCTCAACGTGATGGTCGAGCTCGCACACCGGCTCGAGAGCGCATTTGCCGCGCTCGGTCGCGAGACCGCGCCGTGGACCGCATCGACCGCGGACTTGATCGTGGAAGTCACGGATGGCCTGCGCGGCTATCTCGATCAGCTCGCCGTCGAGCCGGCAGCGGCCGAGCCCCTCGCGCAGCGCATTCGCGACCAGATCGATCGCGTCGCGCGCACGCGCGATTCCGCGCCCGACGTCACGCTGCCGCCCGAGAAATCCGACCCGCCGCCCGACCGGCCATCGCTCAGCGAGATGATGTCGCCGAACGAGTCGCTGTCGATGCCGACGATCACGGAGCTGCCGGCGCCCGAAGGCCTGCCCGAGCCGATCCTCGATATCCCGTCGACCGACCTCGGCGTGCCCGAGCCGAAATCGTACCTGCGCGTCGAGCCCGAACGCATCGATGCGCTGATGTCGAGCGCCGGCGAGCTGCTCTTCGACCGCACTCGCATCGAGCGCCGCGTCCAGCTGCTCCGCACGCTCGCGCGCGACCTCGCACGCACCCGGCAGAGCCTGCGCGACGCGATCGCCACCGATACGAAGAGCAAGGACGCACGCAGCCTGAGCGACGCCGAGAACGAGCTCGCGAGCCAGGCGACGCAGCTCTCGCAAACCACGGCCGCTCTGCTCGACGAGATCGAAGCGCTGCGCCGCACGATCGGCGAGCTGCAGCGCGGCCTCGTGCGCATTCGCATGGAGAGCGCGCGGAATCTGATGACGCACGCGGCGCGTACGCTGCGCGCATTGCGCCGTGCGACCGGCGTCCGCGTCGAGCTGCGCACGCTCGGCGAAGAGACCGAGTTCGACAAAGCTGTCGCCGAGCAACTCGTCGATCCGATCACGCAGTTGCTCCGCAATGCGGTCGCCCACGCGATCGAGCGCCCCGAGGAACGCGCCGCACGCGGCAAGCCACCGAGCGCGACGATCACGATCCGCGCACGCCAGGACGGCAACCTCCTCGTCCTCGAAGTCTCCGATGACGGTCGCGGCGTCGACACCGCCGCGCTCCGCGATCGCCTGGTCGCGACCGGCCGGTGGTCGCAAGCTCGCGCCCAGCTCGCGACCGACGCCGATGTGCTCGACGCGCTCGGCACCGGTGTCTCGGTGCGCGGCGACGCCGACGAGCTCGCGGGCCGCGGCATCGGCCTCGATCTCGTGCGCCAGACGATCGCGCGCCTCGGCGGCGAGGTGAAGGTCATCTCCGCGCCCGGCCGCGGCACGACGTTCAGCTTGCGCCTGCCGCTGTCGACATCGCTCGCGCAAGCGATGCTGTTCAAGGTCGGCGGCCAGGTCTACGCGATTCCCGCCGTGCACGTCAGCGAGACGACGATCGTCGACGCGAACGCATCGACCGCGACCGTGCGCCAGGTGCCAGTGCCCGTGCTGCGCCTCGAGAGTCTGCTCGGCCAGAGCACCGGCAACGAGCGCCGGCCCGGCGTCGTCGTGTCATTCGCGGGCAAGACGATGGTGTGCAGTGTCGACAAGATCGTCGGCCCGCGCGAAATCATCATCAAGCCGCTCGGTCCACTGCTCGCACCGCTCACGCTGTATGCCGCGGCCACGATCAGCGGCTCGGGTAAGGTGCAGCTGATCCTCGATCCCGCGCAGCTCGTCCGCCGCGTCTATCCGGACGCACACGAGTACCAGGATCCGACGTCGGGACCGATGGTGCTCGCCGGCCGCGCGCTCGTCGTCGATGATTCGCGCGCGATTCGTGAAGCAATGACCTCGATGCTCGGCCGCGAAGGCTGGATCGTCGACGTCGCCGAGGACGGTGCGCGCGCGTTACAGATGACGCGCCAGCTGAGCTACGACCTCGTCGTTACCGATCTCGAGATGCCCGAGCTGTCGGGCTTCGAGCTGATCGCGCGCCTGCGCAAGGACCAACGGTTCGCCACCACGCCGATCGTGATCATCACGTCGCGCGCGAATCCCGAGCACCGCCGCCGCGCGAAAGACCTCGGCGTACGCGCGCTCGTCGCGAAGCCGATCACGCGGCGCAAGCTGCTCGAAGCGCTGGCCGCCCGCTAGCGCTGCGACCGCGAGCTCCTCATACGCTTGCGATCAATCGTCGATCTCCTCGTCGGCCGCAGCCTCGTGCCGCTCAGGTTGCGCTCGGCCCAGAAAAACGCCAAGAACGCCAAGATCTCGCCAAGAACGCCACCAGAGGATCGTCTCAGGATCGCGTTCTGCTCGAGCTCGCGTTCGAGCAGAGCGCGCGCTCCCCAAAGGCTTCTTGCCTTGGCGTTCTTGGCCGGCTTGGCATCTTGGCGTTTACTCTGGGAGCTGCGCCCTGAAGCTGACGCTGAGGCCGTACTCGACGCGGGCGGGCTCGTCGCGTTCTGCGCCCAGGTACTAACGCTTGCCGCGCTTGCCCTTGTGGCCGCCGCCGCCCTTCTTGCGGCCACCGCCGCCGCCGCCGCCGCCGTCGCGCATGCCGCGATGCGAGACACCGAGACGGAGCGCACCGCCACCGCCGCCACCACCGCCACGTGCGCCAGCGCGACCGCGCGGTTGCGCACCACGCTCGACCCGGCCGAGCTGCGCACGCTCGACCTCGCGCCCTGCCTTTTTGCGTTGCGCGATGCCTGCTTTGCCGCTTGCTTCGAGCTTCGGCGGCTTGCCCTTGCGGGTGGCGGTCGCGATCAGCGTGAAGTCGATGCGCCGGCGGAGCACGGACACGTTGTTGATGTCGACGAGCACCTTGTCGCCGAGCTCGATCGTCTTGCCGGTACGCTTGCCGGACAGACGCATGTGCACCTCGTCGTAGTCCATCGGCTCACCGAGCGAGTCGAGCTTGATGAGGCCCTCGACGAACGGCTCCTCGATCTCGACGAACGCGCCGAAGCTCGTGACGGCAGAGACCGTACCCTCGAAGCGCTGGCCGACCTGATCGCGCATCAGGTACGCGCGGTACATTGCGACCGACTCGCGCTCGGCTTCCATCGCGCGCCGCTCGTGCAGCGAGGAATCGGCGGCGAGCTGCGCCAGCGTCTCGACGTTCGGCGGCGGTTTGGCATAACCGCCGCCTGACGCGTTGCCATCGCGGTGCAGGTGGTGCTTGAGGAGGCGGTGCACGAGCAAGTCGGGATAGCGGCGGATCGGCGACGTGAAGTGCAGGTAGTCACCCGACGCGAGGCCGAAGTGGCCGATCGGCACCGTGTCCCAGACCGCTTGCGTGAGCGTGCGAAGCACCAGGAACGAGAGCGCCTGTGCGCCCGGCTTCTGCGCGACCTGATCGAGCACGGCCTTCATGCCGAGCGGCGTGGTCGCTTCCTCGACATCGACCCGAATGCCGTACGCGTTGAACAGCTCGGCGAGCTGGGCGACGCGATCCGGATCGGGCGGCGCGTGCACGCGCCACACGGTCGGCGCGCCGCGCTTGCGGAAGAACGTGCCGACCGCCTCGTTCGCGGCGATCATGAACTCTTCGACGAGCTCGTACGCTTGCTTGACCGCCGGGTCACCCTTCGCTTTGACGACGTCGCGCACGAGACGCGGATCGTCGGCGTCGAGCACGACCTTCGGCTCGGCGATTTCCAGCTCGAGCGCGCCACGCGCTTGGCGGCGAGTGCGCAGCGTGCGCGCGAGCGTGTTGAGCTTCGTGAGCTCGTCGATCCAGGGCCGGTACTGTTCGCGGCGGCCGCGGAAGTCACCTTCGAGTGCGGCTGCGACGCCCGGATAATCGAGGCGCGCCTTGCTGCGAATCGCCGCGGCCGAATAGCCGATGTCGACGATGTCGCCGTTCGGCATGTAGTCGAGCCGCACGACCATCGCGCAGCGATCGACGAGCGGGTTCAGCGAGCAGATGCCCGCCGACAGCTCCTTCGGCAGCATCGGAATCACGCGATCGGGGAGGTAGACCGAGACGCCGCGGATGGCTGCTTCGCGATCGAGCGGATCGTTCCACCGCACGTAGTGCGAGACGTCCGCGACGGCGACCCATACACGTGGACCGCCGTGCGGACCGTCCTCGATGCACAGTGCATCGTCGAAGTCGCGCGCGGTCTCCGGATCGATCGTGCAGAAGCGGCGATCGCGAAGATCGATGCGATCGGCGAGGTCCGCGGGCGTCAGCTCCTGTGACGTCGCCTTCGCTTGCGCGAGCACGTCGTCGGGGAACTCGAGTGGGATGACCGCGCAGGCGAGGATCTTCTCGATCTCGGTGCGCGGATCCTCGGGATCGCCGAGGACCTTGAGCACGTTGCCGCCGAGCTCCTTGTTGTAGGCGTCGGGATAGCGCGTGATCTCGACGACGATCGCGTCGCCGTCCTTACCGTACGGCGCGTCGTAGATCACGGCGCGGCCGAAGTCGGCGGCGATGCGCGGATCATCGGGCTCGAGATAGATCGCGCGTCCTGCGCGCCGCAGGATGCCGGTGATGCGCGCGCGACCGCGCTTGAGCACATCGACGACACGGCCTTCAGTGCCGCGCACGCCGGGCCACGTCTCGACTGCGACCTGGTCGCCGTCCATCGACGTGCCGCGATACTTCGCGGGCACGAACACGGTGCCTTCCTCGGTCGCGACGAAGCCATAGCCCGCCGGATGCACGGTGATGCGTCCTACGAGGCCTCCGGCCTCAGGCCTCAGGCCTCGGGCTTCCGGAATGCGCGTCTCTGCAGTTCCTTCGGGGACCTTCCCCGTGCGTTCCGCTGCCGGTGGCTTCGAGACCAGATCTTCACGTGGGGGAAGGTCGACAACGCGGATCTGCCCCGTCTCGGGATCGTATTCCTCACGAGGCGCGGGCGACGCCTTCGGCGGTACGACGCGCAACGCGCCCTGTTTCCAAGGCAGCTTCGCTTCTGGTTTGCGGCGCGATTCCTTCGCGGCTTTTGTCGGCTTCATCTTCTTCTCTGGCTGAGGCCTGGGGCCTGAGGCCTGGGGCCCGCCAGGCACTGGCTTCGCGTGCGGATCGGCTTTGCGACCCTGCGGAGATAGCGCGAATGCGCCGCCCGGCAGTACGTTCACGTACCCTTCCTCGACGAGCTCGAGGATTTGCGCGCGGAGCGCGCTGTAGTCTTGTTTGCGCAGGCCGAGCTCATCAGCGAGCGCGGTCAGTTTGATGCCTGGAGTGACCAGGCGGGACAGGCTGTCCAAAATTGCCTGTCGATCGATCGGTTGCATTGGTTGCTTTCTTATCTTGGTTATCGAAATGCGTGGAGATGCCCGTCGTCGCCGGCGACATACAACGTGCCGTCGCTCGCGATCGCGGGTGTGGTGTCGACATCAGCCGCAAGCGCGAGATGCCAGCGCAGCGTGCCATCGGGCGCGACTGCGTAGAGATGCTCGTCTTGGGCACCGAACAGAATGAGTCCGTTCGACGCGATGCCAGGGGTGGATGAGATCTTGTCGGCGGCGGCGAGCTTCCACTGCACGCGGCCACTTTGCGAGATCGCATAGAGCTTCTTGTCGTAACTGCCGACGTAGATCGTGCCGTCGTTGCCGATCGCGGCACCGCCGCGCACGTCCTCGCCGGTGATCACGCGCCACTGCAGCTCGCCCTTCGGCGATACAGCGTAGATCGTGTGATCGTCGCTGCCGACGTAGATGGTGCCGTCGGCGCCGATCGCAGGCGTCGCATCGACGTCGCCGCCGGTCCGCAGCTCCCACTTCTTCGTGCCGTCGGGCGCGACCGCATAGAGCGCGTCGTCTTCGCTACCGGCGTAGACGGTGCCGTCGGTGGCGAGCGCCGGCGTCGATGCGACGTGCTCGCTCGTCGCGAGCTTCCAGCGCAGCGTGCCGTCGGCCCACACGGCGTGGATGCCGTCGCCACCGACATAGATCGTGCCGTCGGGGCCGATCGTCGGACCGCCATCGACATCGCAACGCGACGACTCGGGACCGAAGCCCTTCGGATCGCAGTCGCCGAGCCGTAGCTTCCACTTCAGCGAACCGTCCGACTTCACCGCGTAGAGGTGATCGTCGTCGGAGCCGACGTAGATCGTGCCGTCCTTCGCGACGGCAGGTGTCGACCACGAGCGATCGCCGGTCTTGAAGCTCCACTTGATCGAGCCCTTTGGATCGATCGCGAACAGCGAGCCCTCGTGGGACGTGACGTAGATGGTGCCGTCGGGACCGATCGTCGGCGAGCCGGCGACGACGCCTTTGACGTCGACGCTCCACAGCTCCTTCGGCGCTTGCACGGGCGCAGGCCCGCCGCGGCGACCGGTGTGGCGCGCATCGCCGCCGAACATCGCGAACGCCGGTGGTCCCTTCACAGGAGCCGCCTCGACACCGCCATCACGAGTCGTCGGCCGCACCGATTGCGACTGGCCGACCGGATGCGGATCGACACAGACACCCTTCTCGCAGACGCGCGGATCCTTGCAGTCGGTGTCTTTGCTGCACCCGGTCTGGCGAGCCTGCGTACCCGAGCACGCCAGCTCCACCACCGCGACGGCCACAGCGGCCGCCTTCCAAACTCTCACGCGCGAGACCCTACTCCAACAACGCCGATGCGGCTACGCCTTCGGCAAATCGTTCGAGAATCGCTCGGCGAGCTTCTCGAAATAACGGCGGGTTTCTTCGAGCACGACCGGATCTTGATCCGGGTACATGCGGATGCCATGGGCCCCAAACGGGTCGGTCGTCACCGGGCCAACGGGAAGCCCACCCACGATGCCCGTCTGCTCGTGATAGAGCAACGCGAGCACCTCCGAGTGATTCTCGGGCACCAGAAAGGTCCTGCGCCCGAGCTCAGGTTTTCCGTCTTTAAAGCCGTCGACCAGCTTGGCCATGTCCGACGAAGCCAGTCTACCGTTGCGGCTTGCATAGGGAAAGGTCCAACTGGCCGCTCGGTGATCACGGCCGCCTCCCACACGTGAACACCGCTTCCCCGGGGCACATGAAGACTCGGTTAGTCTCCTCACCGTGCGACTCGAGCTGTGGTTCGACTTTTCGTGCCCGTATGCCTATCTCGCGTCGCGGCGGGCCCCGCACGTCGCCCGGGCCGCGGGCGTGGAGCTTGATTACAAGCCCATGCTGCTCGGCGGCGTGTTTCGCGGGATCGGCGCGGGTGACGGGCCTATGGCCACACTTGGCCCCGCCAAAG
>DASUFX010000130.1:0-18100 GCA_036274355.1 Kofleriaceae bacterium
GCACAGATCGATTCGAGCTTCGCGCCGAGTGCGCTGCCCGTGCGCAGGTGATCGCGACCGACGTGACTGAAGATCAAGAGCTGGCGCACGAGCGGATGACTGAACGCGTGCGGGCGATAGCCTTCCTCGGCGGTGGCGTCGGTCGAGATCACGTACGGCGTCATCTCGATCTCGCCCTGGAGCAACTGCCAGCGCGTCGGGACACGCTGCAGGAGTCCCGCATCGACGAACACCGAGAAGCGCTGCGCTAGCGACATCGCGAGAGCTACCGCTTCGGCTTTGGAAGCGGCGGCGGTACCGCACTCTCCATCAAGATGTCACCGGTCGCGAGCTCGATCGTCGCATCGGGAGATCGCTGCTCGACGTCCTGAGGTTTCTTGCCGGTCATCCGCGCGATCAAGCTTCCGACACCGCCCGCCAGCCGCGCGAGCGGACCTTTCTTCGCGGGTGCCACGTCGTCGACGGGGAAGAGCTCCATCTGCGGCTTCGGCGGATCTGCGACGGCGACCGTGTTGAGGCTGGCCTGCTCGGTCGGTCTTGCTTTGGGCTTCGGCGACGCTTTGGTTTTCGATTGCGGCGCAGCCTTGACGGTCTTGGCCTTGGGTTTCGCGGTGACCGTGCCTTTCGTCGCGGCTTTGCTCTTGGCCGCAGCCTTGCCTTTGGCCGCAGCCTTGCCTTTGGCCGCAGCCTTGCCCTTGGCCGCAAGCTTCCCTTTGGCTGCAGCCTTACCCTTGGCCGCAGCCTTGCCCTTGGCCGCGGGCTTTGTGGTCGGCTTTGCCTTCGCTTTCGCTTTCTTCGCAGCCATGGGCCGAAGCTAACGCGATTTCGGGTCACGCGGCGCGCCTCGAGTAGCAGTGGGTTGTTGGCGCATGGCTGACGCGGCTCAAACCTGAGCGCTCGCTAGATTCCCGCCACCAAGGCCGCGAGCTCATCTCGCTGCGCCGGCTGCAATTTGCGATCGAGCGACCGCAGAAGGATCGATTCAGCGCTCGCGTGATCCGCGTACACGACTTGAAATCGCTCGAACACCGGCGCGATCGCATCGACCGCGGCGTCGTTCTCGGCAAGATGACACGCACGCGCGAGCGCACCGCAGATGGTGTCGTGGGCGGTCGCCATCGCGTCGATCTGCGCCGCGAGCTCGGGCACTGTCGTCGCAATGAACGGGAACACCGCTTCTTCTTCGCGCGCGAAGTGTAGAAACAGATCCTCGCGCAAATGGCCGAGCGCGAGCACGAGCTCGTCGTGCGTCTCGGGGTCGGGCGCTTGCGTCCGCAACAGTGACGCGATCGCGACGACGCGCTGATTGAGGTCGGCGTGATCGTGGGAGAGGTTGCGAATCGGGTCGGTCACTAGCGCCGACGGTACTCGCCCGGCGTCAGGCCCGTCCAGCGCTTGAACGCGCGGTTGAATGCGCTCTGCTCCGAGAAGCCACAGAAGTACGCGACGTCGACGAGACTGAGCGACGCATCGGCGATGTAGCCGAGTGCGAGCTGGCGGCGGGTATCGTCGACGATCTTCGAAAAGCTCGTGCCGCGATCGGCGAGCCGCCGCTTGAGTGTGCGCGGCGACAGCTCGAGCACGGTCGCTGCTCGCTCGAGATCCGGCAACGCGTCGCGCATGCCGCGTGCGACGAGCTCACGAACCTTGGTCACGAGCTCGTCGGGCGCGCTGCGTTCGGCTGCCAGACGCGCCGCGCGTTCCTCCATCCGCGCGCGCAGCTCGGGATCCGCTTGCGCGAGTGGCTTGCGCAATACCGTCGGATCTCGCCACACCATGATGTGCGTCGCCCCGAACACGACCTCGCAGCGAAACAGTTGATCGTGTTCGCTGCGATGCGCGGGTGCGGGATACGGCAGCGCGACCCGGCGCAGGCCGTCGTCGGCACCGGCGAGCCAGCGCACGAACCCGACTGCCGCGGCAGCTGCGCAGTCGACCGCGCACGAAGGTGGCGGCGGCTCGCCATCGGGCAAGAACAGCGTGCGCTTGGACAGCGTACCGTCACGCGTGTACTCGAGCCGTTCGCCGTCGGCGATGAGCGAGTGCCAGCGCTGGTCGAGCTCGGCCGCCTGACGCATCGACTCACAGCTCATCAAGATGTAGCCGACCGCCCCGAGATGGGCGGGCCGGATGCTCTCGCCGACCCGCAGCCCGAGGGCGGGATCGCCTGTGACCTCGACCGCGACAGTGAACGCGTGCAGCCACGCGCGGCGCGGGATCCGGCCGTCGCGATCGGCGAGCGTCTCGGCGTCGACGCCCATCGCGTCGAGAACCCGGTCGAGCGGGTGCCCGTGCGCGACGAGGTAGTCGCTCAAGATCCTGCAAAAGCTCGTGCTGTAGGTGAGCACACCGTCCATACACTGCGGGATTTCGGGTCAATCGCGGTGCCGCAGGGTCAAGACGACCTCGCACCGGCGGCGGCAGTGTACGCCGCGGGAGGCTCCCATGCGTATCGCGTTGTGCATCGTGGTTGCGGCTTTGACCGCTTGTTCGACGGATCCGAACACCGGCGACGACGACATTCCCGCCGGCTGCGGCAACGGCACGCTGGACACCGGCGAGCAGTGCGACGACGGCAACAACAACCAGTTCGACGGTTGCCGCCCCGACTGCACCGCGGTCGATCCGTTGATGCCCACCGCGATGACCTGGCAGTACTTCGAGATCCCGGGCACCAAGTGCCTCGGCGGCACGCCCGCGGGCTTCTCGGTCAACTACAACCCGGCGTCGACAAAGCTCGCGATCTATCTCGAAGGCGGCGGCGCGTGCTTCAACCAGTACTGCGAGAGCTTGTTCACGCCGGGCCCGAACCAGCCGGGGAACGGCGGCATCTTCGATCGCACGAACGCGGCGAATCCGGTCAAGGACTGGACCTGGGTCTACGTGCCGTACTGCTCGGGTGACGTCTACGCCGGCCAGGCCGACACGATGGTCGGCGGCAAGATGCGCGCGTTCTACGGCTACTCGAACGTCACGGCGTTCCTCGAGCGTTTGGTGCCGAGCTTCCATCCCGACCAGGTGCTGCTCACCGGTTCGAGCGCCGGCGGCTTCGGCGCGGCGGTCAATTATCCGCAGACGCAGCGCGCGTTCGGCGACGTACCGGTCACGCTGATCGACGACTCGGGCCCGCCGATGTCAGCCATGGTGTTTCCGCCGTGCCTGCAGACGTTGTGGAAGACGACGTGGGGCCTCGACAAGACGTTCATGAAGGAGTGCGGCAACGACTGCCCCGACGCAACGAACTACATCGCCGACACGTTCGAGCACATGCGCAAAGAGTTCCCGAACATGAACGGCGGCTTGTTCTCGAGCACGGGCGACCAAACGATTCGCACGTTCGCCGGCTACGGCTGGTCGGGTGGCTACAACATGTGCAAGGACATCCCGAACGCGGTCACCGCGGCGGTGTTCACGCAGGGCCTCGACGAGATCCGTACGAAGGCGATGGCGGCGGGGCCGAACTTCGGCACGTACTACATCACCGGCAGCAGCCACACGATCCTGCGGACGACGAGCTTCTATTCGACGACCGTCGGCGGCAAGACGATCCCACAGTGGATCCAGGGCACGCTCGACGGCGCGACGTCGCACGTCGGTCCAAGCAACTAAATCTTGCCGGAGTGCTTGAGCGCGGCGAGTCCGATCAGGATCACCGCGACCACGACGAGCGCGATCCACGGCCACAGCGGTGCGTCGCGCCGGCGACTCAGCATCGCGTCGCCGATGCGCATCGCCGCGACACTCTCGCGCTGACGCGCAGCTGCGGCAGCCGACGAGGCCGGCAGGCGCTCGAGCGCCGAGACCTCGTCGTGCTCGTCGACCGGGACGACCTGTTTGCTCTCGATGATCTCGTGGAGCGCAGAGAGGCCGCTGTCCTGACGTGCCTTGGTGTTCTGGCCGAACGCCCACTCGACCCACGCGACGAGCTGTGACCGCGTGACCGGCGGATACTCCTTGGCGTGCGCGACGAGTGCCGCGCGCAGGGCCGCTGCGTTCTGCCAGCGCTTTCGCGGATCACGCTCGAGTGCCTTGTAGAGAATATCGTCGAACGGCAACAGCACCTCGGCGCGCGAGCGAGACGCCGGCGGGATGGCCATCTTGCGCACGCGTTCGATCATTTTGAAGTCGTCGGGCGCTTCGAACAGCTTGCGGCCGGTGAGCAACTCGTGGAGCACGACGCCGACCGCCCATAGATCGCAGCGCACGTCGAGCTTGCCGTCGAGGTACTCGGGCGCGATATAGCTGAGCTTGCCCTTGATGATTCCGGACTGACTCTCGACCGACGACATCTTCGCTTTCGCGAGCCCGAAGTCGATCAGCTTGACGAAGCCTGCCGTCGACACGATGAGGTTTTGTGGCGAGATGTCGCGGTGGACGATGCCGAGCGGGAGGCCCTCTTCGTCGCAGAGGTTGTGCGCGTGATGAAGCGCGTCGCAGATCTGGATCCCGATCTCGAGCACGATCGGCACCGGCATGTAGCCGACGTGAAGGTCGCACTGCCGTGCGAGCTGCTGCACGGTGGGGCCTTGGACGAACTCGAACGCGATGAAGTACGTGCCGCCGATCCGGCCGAACTCGAACACCTGGGCGATGTTCGGGTGCTTCAGGTAGCGAGCGAGCCGCGCCTCGTCGATGAACATCGCGACGAGATCCGGATTTGCGGCGATGTGCGGGAACAACCGCTTGAGCGCGACCCGGCGCTGCGGGCCCTCGAGCGGCGTCCAGTCCGCGAGATCGACCGACGCCATGCCGCCTGCGCCGAGTGGCTCTCGGATCGTATACGCCCCGAATCGGGACGGCGACGGCATCGGGTAAGCCTAACTCAAATCGCTACTATGTTAGGAAGCGACATGCGCTTCATCGTCGTGATCGCCTTGCTGCTGAGCGCGCGCGTGTTCGCGCAACCCGCGAATCAGGAAATTCAGGCGCTCGAAGCGACGCTGCACAAGCAAGAGGCCGCGAACGATCGCCCCGGTCAGGAGAAGACGCTGCGCAAACTTGTCGCCGCCGAGCGATCGGCGTTCGGCGAGGACTCGTACCAGGTCTGGCGACGCGAGCAGTCGCTGCTGTCCGTCTTCATGCAGCAGTTCGAGCACTCCGAAGCGATCGCGCTCGAGAAGTCGATGCTTGCGAAGGCCGAGCGCGTGCACGGCAAGGAATCGCGCGAGGTGCGTGACGTGCTCGGTGACATGGTCGGCTCGCTCGAGATGGCGCGTATGTACGGCGAGATGGATCCAGTGTTCCAGCGCCTGCTCGCGGTCAGCAAGAAGCTCAACGGCGAGCGCAGCTCGCTCTATGCGTACGACCTCATGCGCTACGGCAACTCTCTGTCCTCGCGCGCCGAGTACGTCGCGGCGCAGCGCGTGCTCGAACAATCGCTCGCGATCATGGACGCGCTGAAGGAGAACCCCGCGAGCATTCTGACCACGCTCGGCCTGATCTACATGCAGACCGATCAGGCGAAGGCAAAGGCCATCTTCGATCGCAGGCTGGCAGACGATGCAAAGCTCCCCACCCTGCAGCGCGCACAGTCGATCTGGTGGGTGGCGAGCATCTATCGCCAACGCGACCGGCTCGATCTCGCGCAACCGCTCGAAGCGCAGGCGGCGGCGATCCTCCGCACCGAGATCCAGCGCATCGAGAAGGCGAACGGCAAGGAAGCGCCGGACCTCGGCATGCCGCTGTTCTCGCTCGGCTCGATGCTGATGGAGGTCGGCGATCTCGCGGCCGCCGATCCATTGCTCACGCGCGCCGTCGCTCTACAGGAGAAGCTCAAGGCGCCGTTCATTCCGTACGCGCAGATCGCGACGCTGCGGCGCAAGCAAGGCCGGCCCAAGGAGGCGCTCGCGCTGTACGCGAAAGCGCAGGCGACGATGCCCGGCGGCACCGGCCTGTATTCGATGATGGGTGATATCGAGCGCGAGCTGGGCAACACGAGGCACGCCGAGGAGCTCTACCTCGCGGCGCAGAAGGATCTCGACAAGCTGTTCGGCAAGCACGCGATGCTCGTCCTGCGATTGCACCTCGGCCTCCACGGCGTCTACGTCGCCGCGAAGCAGCTCGACAAAGCAGAGCGCGCGCTCAACGAGGAGCTCGACATCGGCGAACACGAGCTCGCGTTCGTACTTGCCTCCGGCACCGAGGCGGACCACCTCGCCTACTTCGGGCGGCAAGCGAGCGTGCTCGACACCACGATCAGCTTTCATTCGCTCGTCGCGCCCACGCGCGCGTCGGCGGCACGCCTCGCACTCACCACGATTCTGCGCCGCAAGGGACGCATCCTCGACGCGGCAGCCGCGAGCCTCGGGACGCTGCGCACGCGGTTGTCGCCCGATGATCAGAAGCTGCTCGTCGAGCTCGACAGCGCCCGCGCGAAGCTCGCGAAGGTTGCCGTCGGCGGCGCGCAGATGACTCCTGACTTCGCGAAGCAAGTGGCTGCGCTGAGCGATCAGATCCAGAAGCTCGAGGTCACGCTCGCGAAGAAGAACGCCGACCTCAAGGTCGCGTTTCAGACCGTCACGCTTGCCGACGTGCAGAAGAAGATTCCCAAGGGCGCGCGCCTCGTCGAGCTCGTCAACTACCAGCCGACCGACGTCACCGCACCGTTCTCGGCCTCGCCGAAGCTACCGCCGCGCCGTTATGCCGCGTACGTGCTCGCCGACCACGGTGACCCGACGCTCGTCGATCTCGGCGAGGCCGCAGCGATCGACGACGCGACCGCCAAGTTGCGCAGCGCGCTCGCCGATCCGGACAACGATCGCGTCGCCGACGTCGCGAAGACGCTGCACGACCTGACGTTCGGCAAGCTGACGAAGGCACTCGGCAACGCAAAGCACGTGTTGATCGCGCCCGACGGTGCGCTCAACGTCGTGCCGTTCGCCGCGCTCAACGACGGCAAGGATTATCTCGTCACGAAGTACGCGTTCACGTACCTCACGTCGGGCCGCGACCTGTTGCGCTTCGGCGTGAAGGCAAACGCGAAGAGCTCGGGTCCGGTGATCTTCGCGGACCCCGACTTCGACGGCGCGAAGACCGCACAGCCCGCACCGACGCGCCGCTCGCGCGCGATGCAAGGTCTCACGTGGCGCCGGCTGCCGGGCACCGCGCAGGAAGCGGATGCGCTCGCGAAGTCGCTCGCCGGGGCCACTGTCTATCGCGAGAAGCAAGCGACCGAGGCCACCCTCAAGAGCCTGCACGCGCCGAGCATCGTGCACCTCGCGACGCACGGCTTCTTCCTTAGCGATGCTGATGCCAGCGTCGAGAATCCGCTGCTGCGCTCCGGTCTCGTGTTCGCCGGCGCGAATGCACGCAGCTCCGGCGCCGACGACGGTGTCGTCACGGCGCTCGAAGCGGCGGGCCTCGACCTGCGCGGCACGCGCCTCGTCGTGATGTCGGCGTGCGAGACCGGCGTCGGCAAGATCACGAATGGCGATGGCGTGTACGGCCTGCGCCGCGCGTTCGTGATCGCGGGCGCCGAGAGCCTCGTGATGTCGCTGTGGGAAGTCGACGACGCGGCGACCCGCGATCTGATGGACGGCTACTACAAGAAGTTGAAGGCGGGCCTCGGCCGCAGCGCGGCATTGCAGGCGATCCAGCAAGAGATGCACGCCAATGCGAAGTACGCGCACCCGTACTACTGGGCGAGCTTCGTCGCCGCCGGTGACAGCGCACCGATCGGCAAGTAAGCTGCCTTCGTGTGGCATCATCGCCCGATTGCGGTGGGATCTCGCTGGTGCATCGTGGCCGCGCTTGCCGCGTCGGCGTGCACGATCGACGAGCCGATGCCGCCGCCCGCCGACCTCGGCACGTTTCCCTATCACCCGCTCGTGTTCGAGCTCGATCTCGCGATCCTCGCGTACCAAGTGCACGCGCAATCGATGGTGTGGCCGATCGATCCGTTCTTCGAGGAGCACGCCGGCGATCGCGGCACTCCACGTGATGTGTTCATGACACGGGTCCATGAGTGGGCAGCGCGCCGCGGTCCGGCGCAGGTCGACGCGATGGTCGGACTCGACGGCTATCGCGGCCCAGGTGTGCTTGCCGGCATCGCCGACAATCCGACGCTCGATCCGATCCTCTACGACTACGCACGGATTCATCCGTGGAGTGACACGATCTCCAACAACGACGGCCGGTGGACCGAGTACCTCACACCCGACGCGATCACGCGACGGATTCGCGACGTCTACGTCAGCGCACGGCCGATCGGCAGCGACGGCTCGACGGTCGTGCTGACCCAAGTAACGTCACCGCGCGTCGACTACGACGCCGACGCGACCGACATGTTGTGCGCGTTCGAGGGCGGCACCGGCGATCGCGGCGAGCCCGGGCAGCCCGCGTCCTACAGCTTGATGGGCTTCGTGCTGCTGCGCGATACGCCCGGCGGCGGCTACGACATTCACATCAACTTCCGCGGCAGCCGCAGCGGCTCGGCGGGGAGGGCCGTGGGCGAAGCGCTCGATAGCGACGAAGCGAAGGGCAACCCTGACTGGGTCACCGATCTCGGCTGGTTTCAGATCGGCGCGAAGGATGCCGGCGATGTCACGAGTGTCGGCGGCGTGCACCGCGGCATCGCGCACGCGATGCGGTTGATCTTGCCCGGCGCGTTCCAGTGCCTCGCGAAGGCGGCCGAGCTGCGCGGCAACGCGTCGCCGACGAACATCTACATCACCGGCCACAGCCTCGGCGGCGGCCTCGCGCAGCACTTCGCGAGCGCGGTGCTGCTCGGCAATCAGTATGGCCCGCGCGGCAACGGCCCTGCGATGCCTGATGCGTTACGCGCGTGGCCGTGGCAGCACCTCAAGCTCGTGACGTTCAGCGCGCCGCGCGCCGGCGACTACACGTGGGCGAAGGCGCTCAGCGGCGACGCGCTCGACTCGCCGTTCTACGATCCAGGACCGATCGAGACCGTCGATGCCGACGCACGCCTGCTGCTCGATCCCGGCATCGTCGCCGCGCTCCACGACGCGTCGCGACCGGCCGCCTTTCGCATCCTGATCTCGACCGATCCGATCACGACGACAAAGTTCGGCGGCGACGGCACCCACGTCGGCACGACGGTCTACGTCAACGGCACGAGCTTCATCGACTGGGTCGGCGTGGACGATCCGGCATCACACGAGCCCGTGAACGTGCGCGCCGACATGCTCGGCCAGCAGAAAGATCCGCGCACGCCGAAGCTCGCGTGGCGCTACCGACCGATCGAAGACTTCGTTCCGGATCGCAAGACCTCCGAGATGGGCACGCAAGCCGAGATGGAGAAGCTGGCCACCGGTCTGCGCACGTACTACGTCGATCACGACATCTACTTCGACGACTCCGCGTTCGTGCGCGACCTCGATCTGATGTTCGCGATCGAGCGCGGCGACGCGAACTAAGTTTAGTTGCGCCGACACTTCGTCGCGAACCGGTAGCCGAGCGTGACGATCGGCATGCCGGCGAGCCCCGACGCGTAGAAGTACTTGAGCGAATCGTTGTAGCGGAACGGCGCGTCGTAGCCGTATGGCGAGCTGCCGAGCCGCGCCGAGAACCCGATCACCGGCATCGTGAAACCGATCGTGAAGCCCGACGCTGCGGTGTAGTGGAAGCCGGCGCCGGTGCCGATGCCGAGATACGTGTAGAAGCTCGTCGTGTGAAACGGCAGCAGCTCGCCGAACACGTCGAGCTTCCAGCGGCTCGTCTTTCCCATCGGCACCGACACGCCCGCGCCGGCCGCGCCCGCGTACCACGCGGAACCGCCTCCCTCCGCGGTCGCGATCGGCAGCAACAAGCTCGTGCTCGCGAATGCGTGCAGCCACTTGTAGTCGATGTCGACGGCAAGCGTACCGAGCAGGCTCATCTGCAACCCGATCATGCGCGTGCGCGCGGGCTGCGCCAGCTCGGTCGCGGGCGCCACCTCGTCGACCATGATCACGTGCGTCACGTGCTCGCGCTGCACCGACACGACTTCTTTCGTCGTCGACAGCGCGATCGTGATCGTCGCGGCCTCGAACGCGAGCAGCCGACCTTCGAGGACGGGCGCGTTGTCGCGCTGGAGCCGCACGACGTGATCCGTCACGGCGCGCAAGCTCGCATCCGGAATGTCGCCCGCCTGCGCGACTCCCGCCGTCGCGAGCAGTGCGCACACGATCACGAGAGGCCTGGTCCCCACAGCGTTTGCCATTCCCGATTCGACGTCGGAGAGTACCTCAACGCATGATCCAGGTGCGCGAACCAACGGCCGCCGATGACGCTGCGATCGCAACCGTGATCGCATCTGGCATCGCGACGCTTCGCCAGACCTACCGGCCGACACCTGCCGCGGTGGCGCGCAAAGCGGATCTCGTGCTCCATCGCCTCGTCGCGATCGACGGCGACGCGATCGTCGGCACGGTCGAGTACGCGTGCAACGGCGAGCGCCTCCACCTGATGGGCCTCTACACGCTCGACTCGCATCGCGGACGCGGCGTCGCGCGGCGCGTGATCGACGCGCTCGTCGTGATCGCGAACGCGCACGGCGCACGCACGCTCTCGCTCTACACGATCCGGGAGACCGGCAACGTCCCGATCTTCGAGCGGCTCGGCTTTGCTGTCATTCGCGAGGAAGCCGCCCGGGACATCGCGAGCGATCGCCACCCGTACCTGACCGAGGCGTATCTCGAGCGCTGGCTGGGGTAGCCGGTGCCATGAACGGTCGCGTCAATCGGGACTTCGGCATCTTGCCGGCACGGCCCGGTCAGCCAGCTTCCGTTCCCTCACCGACGTGACGTCGTGTGCAAGCAGGCTGTGAGGCGGTGCTAGAGGTCGCCTCTGCCACCCAGAGGGCGTTGGTCGCCACTCTTCTTACATGAGACTCGCGCTGCTGGCCGTCGTCGCACTCCTCTTCGGATTCACCGGCGATGCCCGCGCAGGCGGCAACGTCGATTGGAGCGATTACATCGACAAGGATGGATCGTCCAAGCTCCCGCCGTCGAAGACACCGGTCGTCGCCGATTCGTCCGACGATGCGGCGCCGCCGCCCGCCGCGAAGGCGACGAAGAGCGCGCGTACTTCGAAAGCGAAGACGAGCAAGAAGTCAAAAGCGAAGGCGCGCTCGAAGTCGAAGACGAAGGCCAAGAAGAAACACTAGCTGACGCAGGTGCGTTCATAATGAACGCGCCATGCCCGAGTCTCGTTACCTGATCCTGCTTGCAGGCATCGTCGGCGTGCTCGCGATGTTCCAGCCGATGATCGTGATCGGTCGCGGGCCGCTCAAGGTGAAGACCTCCGCGTACGAGCTCTCGTTCGGGCTCGATCGCGTGCACAAGGCGATCAACAAGAAGCTCCCTGGTTTCGTCGAGAAGCGAATCCCGCCGGATGTGCTGCAGACGCGCGACGACATCAAGCTCGTCGCCGATGCCTCCCGCGGTGCCGCCCTCGCCTACCTGCCGAGCCTGATCATCCTGCTTCTCGGTGCGTTCTCGGTGTGGCGGAAGCGCACCGACCTCGCCGTCGCGATCGCGGCCATCCCGCTCGCGCTGGTCTCGATCGCGGCCTGGTTCGGGGTTCGCTACGGCGTCGCGTACGGTCGCGAGGAAGAACCAGCGCTTGCGCGCCTGCACCTCGAGTTGCAATGGGCTTCACACGTGATGCTGGTCGTCGGAATCGTGGTGCTGGTCGCGGTCGGCCGCGATCTGCTGGAACGTCGCCGCACAGCAAAAACCTGATGACGGCGAGACGGCGGTTGTGGCTATCGTCGCCGGCTATGAAGCTCGCGGTTCTCGCAGTCGCCGTTCTCGGTTGTTCGTCGTCCGAGCCCTCGTGGGAGTGGCCGGAATCGACGCCGGCCGAGCAAGGCATGGACGCGACCGTGCTCGAGGGCGCGCGCACGTATGCGTTTCAGCCCGGCAAGAACACGCAAGGCGTCGTCGTCACCCGCAACGGTGTGCTCGTCGCGGAGTGGTACGAGGATGGCCGCGACGCGACGAGCTACGGCGCGAGCTGGTCGATGGCGAAGAGCTTCACGAGCGCAGTCGTCGGCATCGCGATCGACGAAGGCAAGATTCCAAACGTCAGCAAGAAGCTCGTCGACTACTACCCGCAATGGGCGGGCTCGCCGCGTGACGAAATCTCGATCGAGCATGTGTTGCACCAGTCGACGGGCCTCATGTGGGACGAGGACTATGTGATCGAGCACGCGACGACGTCCGATGTTGTCCACCTCGTGTTCGCGACCGACAGCCCACTCGACTACGTGCTGGGCAAGCCGCTGGAGTTTCCGCCCGACACGATGTTCGAGTATTCGAGCGGTAACACGCTGCTGCTGTCGGGCGTGATCGCGAAAGCGACCGGCATGCGCGCGGGTGACTACGCGCAGAAGAAGCTGTTCTCCAAGCTCGGCATCAAAGATGCGGAGTGGTGGCGAGCGAAGACCGGCGAGACGCTCACATACTGCTGCCTCGACATGACGTCTCGCGACTACGCTCGCTTCGGTCTGCTCTTCATGCAGCACGGGATGTGGGACGGCGAGCAGATCATCCCCGCCGCATGGGTCGATGCGTCCGTGAGCTCGGCGCCGACATACGCGGGATACGGTTATCAGTGGTGGCTCGAGGGCAAGACCGATCCCGACCTGCCGCCCGATACGTTCGCGGCAGAGGGGCACGACGGCCAGTTCATCTACGTGATCCCGAGCCTCGGGCTCGTCGTCGTTCGCAACGGTCACTACGATAAGTTCGACGGTCCGCCAATCGCCGACCCGCAGCTGTTCTTGCGGTACCCGAGCGACGGTCTCGTCGAGGGCGGCGGCACACTGCCACCGGATTCGTGGTCGGCCGCGGAATTCTTGCGCCCCATCATCTCGTCGATCACCAGTCCCTAAAGGGCAGCTGAGTTGCCCCCGCTCGGCCTGGTGGGCTAGCGTGGAAGGCGGTGGGTGCGCACGTTCTCGTCGTCGACGACGATCCGCAGATCAGGCGGATCCTCGGCGAGCTCCTCACAAAGCGCGGCTTCGGCGTCGACGTCGCCGAGGACGGCGAAGAGGGCTACGCGAAAGCACTCGCGCGCTCGCCCGATTTGCTCGTCACCGACATCATGATGCCGAAGCTCGACGGCTGGGAGCTCGTGCGCATGCTGCGCCTCGAACCGACGCTCGCAAACCTGCCGGTCATCTTCTTGACCGCGCTGTCGACAGACGACAGTCGCCTGCAATCGTTCCGACTCGGGCCCGATGACTACGTCAACAAGCCGTTCAAGTTCAACGACCTCGTCGCACGGATCGAGAAAGTGCTCGGCGCGAAGGTAGGCGTCGATCGCAAGAAGAGCTCGGGCCTCGCCGGCGATCTCGCGCAGGTCGGCCTCAGCACGTTGCTCGTGCTCATCGAGATGGAGCGCAAGACGGGCGTGCTGCAACTGACCGCCGACGACGGGCGCACCGGCTCGATCTCGGTGCGCAACGGCAAGGTCATCGACGCGAGCCTCGAGCACCTCGATCAACTGGACGGCGCCGACGCCGTGTACGTGATGCTGACGTTCACGGCCGGTCGGTTCGAGTTCTCGGTTCGCCTCGTCGACATTGAAGATCGAATCGAGCAGTCGACGACGCATCTGCTCATGGAGGGCGCTCGCCTCATGGACGAGGCCGACGCGCCCGACGCTGTGGAACAGCTCGACGAGAATGCGATCGGCGACTGGGGCGTCGCGGAGCGCACCCCGGTGGTCGCTGCCGCAAAGCTCGCCGACACCGTGCGGCGCCGCGCGCGCAAGACGGTCCCACCCTACTCGCCCGAGCGACCGTCGTCCCCGAACCTACGCCCGTCGTCGCCCAACCTACGGCCGTCTGATCCGAAGCTGCGACCGTCGGGTCCCAAGCTACGACCGTCGGGCCCGAACCTTCGTCCGTCGGGCTCCAATCTCCGGCCGTCGAATTCCAACCTTCGACCGTCGGGCTCGAGCCTTCGGCCGTCGGGCTCGAACCTGGAATCCGCGAAGCCGTCGCGCGCAGCTCGCCGTGCCTCGCCGCGCTTGCTCGTCGCCTGCGCAGTCGTCGCTACCGCCGGTGCGGCCACGTTCATGATCAGCCCGAAGCCAACCGCATCGCCCACTCTCGACCTCCATGGCGATGCGATCGCGATCGGTGCAGCACTCGACCGCGGCGTCGCTGCGGCACAAGCGCGCGCCGACGGGATCGCGGCGAACCCCGACGGCAAGGTCGAAGCTGCGAGCGGCGAAGAGATCGAAGTGTTCCAGCTGCGCAACGGCACGCTGGCGGCGACACTGCGGGTCCCGTTGACTGCTCGCGAGTTCGCACCGCAGCCCACGCCGCGTGTGCGTGTCGACGAGGGCATCGTCGAGGTTGTCGCAAGCGCGCCGAGCAAGAACCAGCAAGGCGAGACGACCGGTACGGTCGCGGTCTCGCTCGCCGTCGATCTGAAAGATGTGGCTGCTCCGCTCGCTCGCCACACCCAGGGCGCGAAGCTCGTCGGGCTCGATCAGCCGGTCATCCTCGTACCCGGCGGCACGAGCGCCGCAACCAGTGTCACCGTGCCGATCACGAGTAAGGCCGTGACCAGCCTCGCACTCGAAGCACGCGTAGCAACGACTGCAGCTGGACCGAGCTGGGTCGCCGCAACGCGCTACGCCGCGTTTGCGCTCGCCGGGATCCTGCTGCTGCTCTATGTCGGGTTTGCCGTGCGGGCGGCATCGTCGCGGGACTAGCTCGTCGCGTCGCGATATGCTCTGGCCGTGCGCGCACTCCCCTGGTTCCTAGCTATCTTGATCGGCGGCTGCCATCCGTCGGCGACCGTCGAGCACACGATGCCGGTCGCGAACCTTCAGACGTACCGCACCGTCGCATTGCGCGTGCAGTCGACCGCGTTCGCGGCGCAGGGTCTCGCCGCGTACATGGAGACCGCGGTCCTCAACAAGCTGCACGAGAAGTGCGGCTTCGAGCACGCGGGACGCCCGGGCGCGCAGCCTGCTGACGTCGTGCTCGATCTCAACATCACGAACCACGGACGCGGTGGCGGTGGCTGGATGCAGAATTCCGGCACGGCGACGATCGACACGCTGCTCGTGCTCACTGATGGCATGAACGGTGAGCTACTCGGCACGGCGCGCATTCATGGCAAGTCGTCGGGCATGATCATCAACGGCGCGCCGCCAGAGAACGAAGCGATCGAGGTCGTCGCGAAGACGGTCGCCGAGCTGCTCGCGAAATCCGGTTGCTCCGGCCCGCGCCTCGCACGTGCCGAGCCGCCACCTCCGCCGCCGAACACTGGCTCCGGCGCAGGCTCGGGCAGCGCCGAGCAGCAAGGCAGCGGCAGTGGCAGCGGCAGCGGAACGCCGCCGATCGACGACAAGAAGCGCGCCGACGCCGAGGCACTCAACGAGCAAGGCAAGGAGAAGCTGCGTACCGCCGACATCGCCGGCGCGCTCGTCGCGTTCCAGCAAGCGGTCGCGCTCGTGCCCGACGGTCGCTATCAGTACAACGTCTGCCTCACGCTCGAAGCGCAGGAGCGCTGGGACGACGCGATTAACGCGTGCAAACAGGCGCGCGGGATGACGTCAGACGCGCGACTCGTGGCGAAGATCGATCATCGTCTCGATCTGATCGCGCACCATCAGTAACCGGCGCAGTCGATCGACAGCGGCTCGACCTGCTCCCAGCGATGGCGGCCCGGCAGCTGCGGCGATGACAGCGTCTCCAGATCGAACACGGCCGTGACCGCCGGCAGCCTCGCGATCGCGCGCGAATCACGCACCGTGTAGTCGCCCTCCTGGCGGTAGTCGAGATTCGCGTTGACGCGACCGTCCGCGCAGAACGTGAGCGTCTGGTAGCACGGCGTGAAGTTGCCGGTTTCCAAACACTGGCTCTCGGTGTCGAACTGGTCGACGAGCCGGCGATAGGTCGTGTTGTCGAGCGTGTCGCTGGTGCAGCCGGTGATCACGAGCAGAAACGAGGCGATGCAGATCGTGCGCATGACCCGGCTAGCCATCGCAAACTCCACGCCAGCACCGCGGCCGCTGATCTCGACGGGTTACGCGCGCAGAACCCTGCTCGTCGCCTCGATCGGAGAGGACTGTCTCCCCGGTACTCCCGCCCCATGGGCGCTTAGTTGTCGTTGCCGTTGTTGTTGAGCCCGCCTTCTTGCGAGTGATAGCCGAAGCCTCCTGCCGATTGCTCGACCAGCTCGGAGACTTCGCGCGGCGTGTCCGCGTACTTCGTGCAGGGGGCGGCACGAGCCCGGCGGCTGCTTAGCCCGGTCACTCGGTGCGCAACCACAGAGCTCGTTTGAGCAGCGTGGCTGTTGTCAGGTCGACACGGGTTCCGGTCGTGGACGTCGCGCTCGTAGCTGTCTGTTGCTGCTTGGTCGCCGACGCGCTGAAGAGCGTCGTCGACGAGTTTACTAGCGAGGTCCCGCCCGAATTGATCACAACGGCGGTGGTGGCGGTGCCGGTCGCTAGGTTGATCGCTGTCAAGTGCCCGGTGTTGGACGTCGTGCCATAGCTCGACGAGTTGACGTCAGTCGAATCGGTCGTGATGAACAGCTGATTGCCGACGACGAGCGCCTGCGCAAAGCCTTTGTCTCCGGTTGCACCGACGTTGCCGAGCGTCGTATTGACCGCAAGCGCACACGACGCTTGCATGCACGCAGTGGTGGCCTCGGTGACGGTGCTGGTCGCGCTGGTATCGAGCTTGGCGGCAATGATGTACTGGGTCGTCGCTGCCCAGGAGTTGGCAGTCGGGTCTGCGTAGCCGCCCGAGACGAACGCCGCAAATTGCTTGCTGCCGTTGGAATAGATCGCGGGCGGCGCACCGATCGGATGCTTGTTCGTAGAGAACGAGAACAGGGGTGTGCTCTCATCGTTCGCCGCGCGCGTCAGACCGGTGCTTGCAGCGACGAGCCAGAGATTCCCGTACAGGTCGCCAAACACGAAGTCGGTGACGTAGCCGGAACCGGCGAGATCGGCCGTGACCGCTCCGCCGGGGATGCCTGTCGTGGGCAGTGGGTTATCGGCGCTGTTGCCACGCGGCGGGCTCGGGTACTGGTAGCCGCGCTGCCAGAGCTCGGCGCCGGTCTCGTGCGAGAGCGCTGTCCACACAACACCCGTCGTACCCGAGCCGCCGTTGTTGGTTTCGAGGACGACGACGTTCGTGCGCTGGCCGTTGAGCAGGACCGGACCGGCGGCAACAGTTAGCCCAGTGCCGAAGTCTTTCACACCGGGTGACGTTGGCTTCGTGTATTCCCACACGACAACAGGCGCCGTGGGGTCGGTGACGTCTAGCGCGTAGGCGGCTGGGCTTGCCCCGTTCGCCCCGTGGCCGGTCTGGAACGTGAGGATCGTGCGCCAGCTGCGTGTCCCAGTCGCCGGGTTGTTGAAGTCACCGAACACGTCCAGGACGTTCACCGATCCGTCGATCCGTTGCACGTTGGTGCGGATAAGAGGCAGCTGGACGCGCGGGATGAACGCCCATAGCTCCTGCCCGAAGTGGCCGCTGCATGCGCCGGTCGCGCTGGCGCACACCGCGTGAAGCATGCCGTCTGCGGCACCAAAGTACGCCATCGTCGGCCGGCTCGCGCCGGCGAGTGTGCTCGTGTCGATCACGGCGACGGTCGAACGATCGACGCCGCCGAGCGAGCCCGACCGAATCTTGCCCATGATCGTTTGCCAGTTCGCCGTGGTGATGCCCGAGACCTGCGAGGTCGACGCGATCAGCGGACCCGACGGCTTTCGATGTCTCGACCGCTTCGGTGACGAAGTCGCCCTCGCCGCGCCGGCCGAAGCCGCCACCCATATAGGTGGTGTGGATCTTGACCTTGTCCGCGCTCAGACCCGACGCCGCGATGGCCGCCTGATGCGAGGCCGTCTGTCCCTGCGTCGGCACGTACACGTCACAGCTCCCAGCCTTCACATCCGCCGTGCAGTTCATCGGCTCCATCGTCGCGTGCGCGAGGAAAGGAGCTTCGTACACCCGATCCACCTTGCGCGTTGCGCTGGTCAGTGTGGCGGACGCGTCGCCGTCGTTGCGCGCGACCTTCCCTGGCCGCTCGGCGAGCGCGACATACTTCTTCATGATGTCGGCGCTGATCAGCGTGGCGAGAGCACCTTCATTCCATGTGACCTGCAGCGCTTCCACGCC
>DASUFX010000131.1:0-4979 GCA_036274355.1 Kofleriaceae bacterium
CGAGATTTGGGTTGCGGCATGCGCGCGGTGATCGTCGTCTTGGCGCTCGTGCTCGCCTCGCGCACCGCGGCCGCCGAGCCCGACAATCGCGACCTCGTGCTGTGGGGGCTCGCGATGACACCGCCGACGTATCTCATCGGCGTCACGCTGCACGAAGGCAGTCACGCGCTCGCCGCCGAGCTCATGGGTGGCGACGTCACCGAGGTGCGGTTGTTTCCGCCGGGCGTCGATCCGAAGGTGCACAAGTTCCGGTTTGGCTGGACGTACGTGCAAGGTTTGCAGACCAAGCCGCAGAAGATCGTTTTCTATCTCGCGCCAAAGATCACCGACTCGCTCCTGCTCGGTGGGTTCGCGGCGCTCATTTTGACGAATACGTGGCCGGACAACCGGTATGCGCAGCTCGCGTTGACCGTCGGTGCGACGGGACTGTGGGTCGATTTCTCGAAGGACGTCGTGCTGTTCTCGAAGCACAACGACGTCAGCAAAGCGTTTCATGCCTGGTGCATGTACGGGATCAAGCAACTGCCCGCGCGGCTCGTGTATGGCGCCTTAGTGGCTGCGTCGGGCTATACGGTGTTCCGCGGATACCAGAAAACATTCGGCGAGCAAGTCGGGACGACGATGATGCCGCTGTTGTCGGCGCGCTTCTGAGCTTCGTCGCGATGCCGTGCGTGGGCGCGCGCGCGGGTTGGCTCGACGACGGTGCAACGGTTCGTTTCACATCGTCGTGAGCGCGGGCACCATGATTGCAGCCTCTGCGGCGCATGCTGGACCTCAGCTGGTGGCAGCTGTTTGCTCTCGTCGGAACCGGGGTGGTGGCGGTGTTCGCGGGGAAGCTCGTCGGTAACTGGGCGCACCGCGCCGTGTATCGACGCGTGCTGCTGACGCGAACATCGATCGACGACAGGTTCGTGCAGCGCCTTGAAGGCCCCGCCGAATGTGTCGGCATGGTCGTCGTCTGGCAGCTGTTCGTCAGCTTCGGCGACTACCCGCACGGCGTGCTCGACTTCTGCCGCGCGGTCGGAAACATCGGCCTGTTGCTCGCGCTCGGCTGGGGTGCGATGCGCATGATCGACACGGGTGTCGAGCTCCTCGCGACGCGCTCGCGTTGGATCACGAACCAGCGCGCATCGCAGGCGCTGCTTCCGCTCGCGAGGCGCATTACCAAGATCATGCTCGGTGTGCTGATCGGTGTGATGGTGCTCGCGCGACTCGGCTACAGCATCGGACCGCTACTCGTGCTGCTCGCGATCGTCGGCGCTGCGATGGCGCTCGCGTCGCATCGGCCGCTCGAGAATGTCCTCGCGGCTTACGCGATTCTCGGCGACCACGGTGTTCGCGAAGGCGATACCGTGCGCCTCGACAGCGGGATCGTCGGCGACATCGAGCAGATCAGTCTGTACTCGACGCGCATCCGCACCGGCGAAGGCTCGTACGTGATCGTACCGAACCGCAAATTAGCCGACGCGCAAATCGAGCGCTCGGTCGTGCGTCCGTCGACGCGCGCGCATGCCGCCGTACCGCCTCCCAACGCAATGAGGTCGACGTCACCAGGAGGGCTTTCATGAAACGTGCTTGTATCGCGATCGTCGACGCGGCCCGCGCGCGTCTATACACGTACCAAGAGGATGCGATTCCCGGCCGTGAGATGCGCGAGATCCGCGATCTCGCGAACGCAGGCCGGCGCATGAAGGCCGGCGACATGTTCAGCGAGACGCGACCTGATGCCGCAGGGCTAGGGCGCCCGGGCCAGGGGGCGGTACCGAACTCCACGAAGGACGACCACCGCGACGACCACATCGAGATGATGGACGCGAAGTTTGCGAAGGAGGTCGTCGAGGAAGTCGAGAAGGTCATACGCACCGAGGGTTACAATCACCTGATCCTGATCGCGCCGCCGAAGATGCTCGGCGAGCTCCGCAAGGCGAACGGCCTGCTCAAGCGAAATGGCCTCGTCGTCGACGAAGTTCAGCGCGATCTGTCGAACCTCAGCGCGACGCAGCTGCACGACCACCTCGCCTCGCTCGATATGATTCCGGGGCGCCAACGTTTGAATCTCGCGCGCTGACTCGTGTGGCGGCGTACATCGCTGCCCATCGCCGTCGCCGAGCAAACGTTGCTTGCGCGCTGAACCACGCACGATGTGCGACTGCACGTCGTGCGTTTTTGCGTGAGATGAGATCACGCAGCGTGACCTCGCGCCGCGTGCGGGTCCGTTGCATCTCACCGCGCGTGGACGCACGTAGTCGTCGACGAAACTCCGCGCATCCGCACGCGTTTCGCACGGCAAGCTTCTTGCTCCCTTGGTTCGCCATGTTGAAGACGAACCTCGTACTTTCTCTGGGGCTCGCGATGTTTGCGGCCTGCACCAACGACGGTGCGGATGACGACATGATGGGCGATGACGGCGGTGTCGATCCTTGCGTGATGGACTCCAGCCAGTGCGCGCGTCCACCAATCACCGAAAAGGGCGCGAGCACGCTCGCGGGCTGGTCAGACGCTGGCTACAAGGACGGCAACCGCCAGATCAATCTCTTCAACAACCCGACCGGCGTCGCGGTCGGCCCCGACGGCAAGGTCTACGTCGCCGACTTCGACAACAGCAAGCTGCGCGCGGTCGATAGCAATGGCAATTCGAGCACGGTGATCGCGAAGACCGGCTTCGCACGTCCGTTCAGCCTCGCGTTCATCGGCGATACGCTCTACGTCGGCACCGACAACGACTGCAGCGGCATGCACGATCCCGGCGAGAACAACACGCAGATGTCGGGTGCGATCTGGAAGGTCGACATCAACGCGAAGGCTGCGATGTGCCTGATCGATCGCATCGGCCGGCCGCGCGGTCTGGCTGCGCTAAAGGACGGTCGCCTCGGCGTCGCCGACTACGCGCACCACACGATCCAGATCTTCGATCCGAATTCTCGGACGCTCACGCCGCTCGCAGGCAGCTTCAACGCGCCAGGCGCGGCGGATGGTGCGGGCGCGGCCGCGACGTTCAACGTCCCGTACGGCATCGTGCAGCGCAATGATGGCAAGCTCGTCGTCGCCGACTGGGCGAACCACAAGATTCGCGTCGTCGGCCTCGACGGTAGCGTCGCGACGATGGGCGGCAGCAGCGCGGGCTTCGCCGACGGCGGCATGGCCGGCGCGAAGTTCAACCATCCGCTCGCGATGTCGATCGGATCGAACGGCGATATCTATCTGACCGACACCGACAACTTCCGCATCCGCAAGATTAGCGCTGACGGCTCGAGCGTGTCCACCGTCGCCGGTAGCAGCAGCGGTGGGTTCAAGGACAGCGAGAACGCGTCCGAGGCGCAGTTCTACGGCCTCGAAGGCGTGTCGGTGTCGAGCGATGGCAAGACCATCTATGTCGGCGACGGCAACCGCGGCGAGAACATGCCGTACAACCGCGTCCGCATCGTGAAGTTCTAGACGCGCGGGCTGCAGACCCGCTGCCTCTCGTTGTTCGTCGCACTACGTTCGCAGTACCCCGTTGTCCCTCGATGCGGACTCGCCTCCGCGGGCTCGCATCGACCAGGCGCCTCTCGGCGTCCTGCCACCCGTTTGCCCGAGCTGTCTATGACGATCGAACGCCCCATTCTCGATGCCGCGGTCCGCATGCGCCGCCAACGCGATCCGCACTTGATCGCAACCGTGGTTGCTGTGCGCGGCTCTGGCTGCCGCCGTCCCGGCGCTCGCATGCTGCTTACTCAGTTTCGTTGGCTCACCGGCGTTGCGACCGGTGGCCAGCTCGCTGGCGAGCTCGCGAAGCAGGCGTGGTCGCGGACGCGCAGCGGTGATCCGATCGTCATCTCCTACGACTCACGTGCCGGCGATGCCGACGACGATCTGCGCTCGGCATTCGGCCTTGGCTGCGAGGGCGTCGTCGACGTCATGATCGAGCGCGCCGGGATACCCGGCCGTCTCGATCCGCTCGAGTTTGCATCGGCGTGCATCCGCATGCAGCAACGCGGCGCGATCGTCACCGTCATTCGTTCGCACGTGCCCGACATCAAGATCGGTTCCCGCGTCGCAGTGCGCGCCGGCGGCGACGCGTATGCAGATGTCGCGGACGCGATCCTGACGACGGCAATGATGGCGGACGCGCGTGCGGCGATCGCGAGCGGCGATTCGACGAATTGCACGTACAACTCGACCGGCGGCAGCGTCGAGGTGTTCGTCGAAGCGATTGTTCCGCCGCCGCGGATGTTCGTGCTCGGCACCGGTCACGATGCCGTGCCGGTCGTCCAGCTCGCGCGCACCCTCGGCTGGGACGTCACCGTATGCACGGACAGCGTGAGTGAGTCGACGCGTCGACGCTTCGGTCACGCGGACGAGCTTCTCGTCGGTGCGCCGGCCGAGCTCGCAGCACGCATCGAGGAGTGTGATCGTGCGGTCGCCGTCGTGATGAACCACGACTACGAGCTCGATCGCGCGCACCTCGCGATGCTGGTCAAGACCCGTGCGCGTTACATCGGCGTGCTTGGTCCGCGTGGTCGCACGAGCCGCATGCTCGACGAGCTCGGTCTCGTCGCGCAGGCTGATCCGCGGCTGCATGCGCCGGTCGGCCTCGAGCTTGGCGCCGAGACGCCGCAGGAGGTCGCGCTCGCGATTCTCGCCGAGGTCCAGGCGGTGCTCGCACACGTGCCCGCGCAGAGCCTGCGAGAGCATGTCGGATCAATTCACGAGCGACCGCTGCCTCGCATCAGCTACGAGATCGAGACGCTCGTCACGGTCGCATCGTAGACGGGCGCAGGCGCGCGCCGGCCGTCAGGGACTCCCGCTGGCATGCGGCGTGCTCGTTGTACGGACATGACCCGCACGCTGCTCGCGCTCGCTCTCCTCGCTGTGATTTGCGCGTCGGCGTACGGGATCGCGAACGCAGACGACAAACCACCAGCGCAGATGAGCGCCGCCGACACACAGAAGTGGCTCGCGTTCTTCGACAAGCTTGTCGTCGTGGTCGTCGGCTCGTC
>DASUFX010000132.1:0-17805 GCA_036274355.1 Kofleriaceae bacterium
CACAGGCCAGCTTCGTAGACGTGGATGATCGAGGGATGCTGCAGCCGCGCTGTGATGCGCGCTTCGCGTTCGAAGCGGCGCGCCGCGTCGCGATTCTTCGGCAGCAGCTCCTTGATCGCAACCTGCCGCCCCAGCCGCAAATCTCGCGCTTCGAAGACGCGACCGATGCCGCCGCGCGCAAGCTCGCGCGTCAGTACGTAATGGCTGCGCTCGACGCCCTGCAGCTCTTTGTAGTCGCGGGTAGCCGCGATGACCTCGACGGGCATACCCACCGGCGCAGCCGATTGCGGCTCCGGACGAGGTGACGCCGCGTCGATGGTGTCATCGGGGTTCGCGGCGTGCACGTCGCCGTCACGAACTGCATCCGCCATGCCGTTCGACGACCACGATGGCACGACCGCTGCAGAAGCGGCAAGCATGATACGTTGGTGGATAGGGTGATGGAGCGGCGTCTCCTAGCAGTAGCCTTCTGCGTCCTCGCCGGATGTTGGACTGACGAACCGTTGATCCACGACGCGTTCACGCCGGAGCAATGGGCCCATCTGCAGGAGCAATTCGCGCCGCCGCAAGTGGACTCACAGCACCTCTGCACGTTTGCGTTTAAGGTCGCCGACTGCGTCGAGGCCGTGCGACTCGGGCAACAGTTGTTCTTCGAGCCGCGGCTCTCGGGTGGTGCCGGGGTGACGACCTGCGCGACTTGCCATGCGGCATCGCTCGGGAACGGCAATGCGGCCTGGTACACGGACATCCGCTCGCTGAACGCGGTGTCCCAGGGCGCAATGAACCCGACACCACACAACACGCTCACGGTGGTCAACATCGGGCTTAGCGAGCGCACGTCGTACGGATGGACCGGCGTCTGCGACGATCGTCCGTGTCAGACCGTATCGGACATCATCGACAAGATCGCGCTGCCGAAGGCGATGGCAAGCACGCCCGCGATCGTCGCGAACGTCATCAGGAGCACTCCTAGCTACCTCACTTCGTACGAGCGGGCTTTCGGCTATGCCGTGCAAGCCGACGATGCGCAAGTGCAGACGCACGTCGAGGTCCTGTTCGAGGCGTACATGCGTCATCTCGTCAGCATCAATGCGCCGTTCGACGACTTCATACGCGGCGACAATAACGACGCAATTAGCCCGGCTGCAAAGCGCGGCTTTGCGTTGTTCGTCGGCCGTGCGATGTGCGCCGAGTGTCACTACGGCGGAATGTTCATGGACGACTCGTTCCACGTGACCGGCGTGCAAGACGCCGGCTTCGATGGCGGACTGAACGGTACCGGCGCGTTCTACACACCAAGCCTGCGCAACGTCGAGAAGACCGCGCCGTACATGCACAAGGGCACGAAGATGGGGCTCGGTGACGTCATCGATTTCTATCACTGGGGTGGCGACAAGCTGGGGTACACCGGCGACAAGGATCCGCTCGTCCAGCCGTTCGACATCACGCCAGACGAGGGGAAGGACCTAGAGGCGTTCCTGCGGGCACTGACCGGGCAACCGATCAGCGACGAGCTGCGCAAGGACACGCACGTCGTCATGCACGACCGCGACTTATGCTTCGTGAATGAGGCCGCTGCGGGAATGTGGTGCGGAAGCACCTGCATCAGCCCAGGCAGCGATCCGAACAACTGCGGGGACTGCGGCACGAAGTGCGACAAAGATCAGGTCTGCATGGGGACGTGCGTTCCATGACCGGCACGTGGGGGCTGGCGCTCGTGCTCGTGCTCGTGCTCGCGCCGATGGTCGCAACTGCGCAGACGGCTCCAAGCGGCAACCAGCAGCAGCCGGCTCCTGCCAACCCTCCGCCGGCCAACGCTCCGCCGGCCGATGCTCCGCCCGCGAACGCTCCGCCCGCCAACGCTCCGCCTTCCGATGCCATGCCTGCCGAGCCCGCGCCGCAGGCGCCGACCGCAGAGGAGCTCGCGAGGCGACTCGAAGACAACGCGGAAGAAACCGACCGCGAGCTCGAACGCAATCAACGCGAGATCAAGCGGCTCCAGCGCGAGACAGTTTCGCTGCGCGAGAAGGTGATCACGCAGAGCTGGCTGACCCGTTACATCAACCTGTTCGTCGACGTCGGTGCCTTCAGTGTTGGCGGCGACGGGTCCGGAATTCGCCCTGACATCGGCCATCTCTACTACCCCGAATACGTCGGCAAGGTTCCCGCCGTGTGGGTGTTCATGGGGGATCCACTCTCGACCGCGATCAACACGAATGGCGAACCGAGCGACACGTCGACATCGCGCGAGATCGAGCGCGACACCGTGAATAGCGAGGGTAGACCTTCGGTGATGGTCAACGCTGTCGGACTCTCGATCGCACGAGAGATCACCGACCACACGTCGGTCTCGGCGCTCGCCGAGTTCCTGCCGCGTCCCGACCACAGCATGCTCGACATCGAGCTCGCGACGGTCAAGTACCGCCCACTCAGCGAGAAAAATCTCGAATTCGAGCTCGGCAAGGTCCAATCGGTGCTCGGCGTCGAGTACCGCTATCAGGACGCGACGCGACGCAAGGGCATCACGCCGTCGCTGATCTGCCGCTACACATGCGGACGTCCGCTCGGCCTGCGCGGCCAGCTCAACGAGGGTCGGCTCAGCGTCTCGGCGTCGCTCACGAACGGCAACAACTTCCAGCAGCTGTTCGAGCACGACCTCGAGCTCAAGAGCAACTCGCTGCCGACCGCGTCGGGTCACGTGCAATGGACGCTGCCCGTCGGTCAGGGCCTCGAAGTCGGCGTCTCGGGGGCGATTGGCCCGCAGGATGGCCAGGACGACTCGTCGGTCCGGCAGTGGCACTTCGGTTTCGATGCGCGCGTGCTCGACCTCGAGAACTTCGACATCACGGCCGAATACGTACAGGGCAAGCAACCCGGCAAAACAGAGTCGATGACCGAGTGCGATGCCGCACCGTGTCTTCGCTACAAGGGCGGCTACCTGATGGTCGATCGGTACGTGACGCAAAAGTTCATCCCGTACGTCCGCTTGGACGTGCGTTCTGCCGTGCATATCCACGGCGCAGACTTCGTCTACGAATCACACACGTTCCGGACCACCATGGGCGCCCAGTTCGAAATCACGGCAAAGATCTTCGGCAAGGTCGAGTACACGTACAATCGCGAGCTCGGCCGGATCCCGCAATTCCCCGACGACGTCCTCACCACCTCCCTCGTGCTCAAGACCGACTGATGCGCGCCCTTTACCTCGTTTTGCTTCTCGCGTTGCTCGCGGCTGACTCGCCGCCGAGCGGCGGTAGCGTGAGCGGCACCGTGCTCGCGATCCAGAACAGCAAGGTCGTGTCGCGCAAACAGGTCTACGTGTACCTGCTGCCGCTCGGCAAACACGACGCGAGGCCGGGGGCCGGCATCAAAAAGCAGATCGTGCAGAAGAACCGGCAGTTCTCGCCACGAGTCGTCGTGGTGCCAGTCGGCGCGCAGGTCTGGTTTCCAAACGCCGATCGCGACCGTCACAACGTGTATTCACCGACGGAGCCGACGTTCGATCTCGGCATCTACGGGCCGAACGCCCAGGGCAAGGACCACGTCTTCGAAGACGAGGCCGAGTTCGACATCTACTGCGACATCCATCGCTTCATGTCGGCGAAGGTGAAGGTCGTCGATTCGCCGTACATCGTGCAGGCGGTCAACGGCAAGTTCTCGTTCTCGGGCATCGCGCCGGGCAAGTACCGCGTGATCGCGTGGGGACCGAACAGCACCGAGGTGAAGTATCCGAAGGAGATCACTGTCACCGCGGGCGGCTCGGTCGCCCTCGACCGCGAGCTGCACCTGCAGATCAAGACGCCACCGCTCTGCCATGACCGCTTGGACGGTACCGAGTACGACAAGAACGAATACGGCAAGTGCCCGCCTGACTTCGACTAGCGAGTACCCGATCGAGCTATGCAGCGGCGGCCGGCAGGTTTTGCCTGGGTAGGCAAAGACTGCCTGCGGAACGCGTGCGTCTGCGTGTGTGACGCTGGCGCTCGCCTTGCTACTCGCCCGGCCCATGCGCGTTGCATATGCATTGGTCTTTGTAATGGCGTGCGGGGACGGAAAGTCTGCGACGCCCGACAGCAACACTCCACCGGTCGACGCTCCGAATGTCGACGCACCGACGCCGCCTCTCACCGACGTCGATATGGCCGCGCTCGGCATGCAGTCGCCGCTGCCCGCGGTACCGGCCGACACGACGAACGCCTACGCCGACAATGCCGCCGCCGCGCGGCTCGGCCAGATGCTGTTCTTCGACAAGAGCTACTCGGGTGCGATCGCAGCGGCTGCCGCTGACACCGGCACGAACGGTGGCGTCGGCGCGACGAACGACACCGGCAAGGTCTCGTGCGCGTCCTGTCACGCGGTCGGCAGCGAGAGCCTCGACGATCGCCGCTCGCAGCCGGGCAAGGTCTCGGTCGGCACCGGCGTCGGTACGCGCAACGCACTCGGCGCCGTCAACTCGGCGTTCTACGCGTGGACGAACTGGGGCGGTCGCTTCGACTCGCAGTGGGCGCTGCCGACGGCGGTTGCCGAAGGCGGAGCGACGATGAACAGCACGCGGCTCCAGATCGCGCACATGCTCTATGCGAAGTACCGCACCGAGTACAACGCGGTGTTCCCGGTGGCACTCGATGCCGATCTCGATCCGGCGGCGACGAACGCTTCGCGCTTCCCGGCAAGCGGCAAGCCCGGCCAGACCGCGTACGAGACGATGGCGCAGGCCGACAAGGACATCCTCAACCGCATCTACGCGAACTACGGCAAGGCACTCGCCGCGTACATGCGCACGCTCGTCAGTCGCAACTCGGCGTTCGATCGCTTCATGGCCGGCGACAAGACCGCACTCAGCGTGAGCGCGCAGCGCGGCGCGAAGCTGTTCTTGACGAAGGGCTGCGCGGGCTGTCACTCGGGACCGAACTTCAGTGACAACAAGTTCCACGCGCTTGCCGCGCCGGATGCGACGGCACCGCCGACGGACCTGGGCCGCTACACCGACGTCGCTGGACTACTCGGCGCGACGAACCTCTTCAGCGTCAACGGCGCGTTCAGCGACGACACGAGCACCGACAAGCTCACGATGCTCGCGCAGGACAACGCGCAAAAGGGTCAGTTCCGCACGAAGAGCCTGCGCAACATCGCGCAGTCGGCGCCGTACATGCACTCGGGTCAGCTCGCGACGCTCGAAGACGTCGTCGAGCTCTACAATCAGGGCGGCGGGGATCCAGGTACGAGCGGCATCACCAAGGACTCGCTCCTGATGCCGCTCAACCTGGACGCGGGGCAGAAGGCTGACCTCGTCGAGTTCATGAAGTCGCTGACCGGCGAGCCATTGCCGGTCACCATCATGATCGACACGTCGAAATAGCTCAGCCGACCTTAGCCGACGCCCATGCGCCCGCCGTCGCGCAGCGCCGACGGGATCAGCCGGCTCGGCTCGCCGGTCGACACCAGCCACAGCTGGTGCGCCGCGCGCGTGACGCCGATGTGGAGCAGGTGCCGCGCCCAGTTGACCGTAGGATAGCTCGTGTCGTTGACGTCGACCATCACGACGTAGTCGAACTCGAGGCCCTTCACCTGCGCGACATCGGTGACGTCCACGCCGGGCTGGAAGTTGAACTCGTCGCGACGCACGCGGCGCAACGCCGGCACTTCAGCGCGGCGCAGACCTTCGAAGTACGCGTCGGCCTGCTCGGGGTGGCGCGAGATCACGGCGCACGATGCGGTCGGTTCGCGGTTCATCAAGTTGCGCAGTGCATCGCCGAGGAACGCGACCGCTTCGCCGACGTCGCCGAACTCGTGGAGCTCGACCGGTTCGCCGGGACGCGCCGCGAGTGGCTCGTCGGGTGCGAGCTCGGGGCCGAGAATCTCGCGCGCGAGCAACATGACCTCCGCCGTCGAGCGATACGACAGTTTCAGCGGCCGCACGATCACCGGCTGACCGATCTGCGCCAGCAGCTCCGACCAGCCCGTGAAGTTGTTGTCGAACACGAGACGCTGCGCGGTGTCGCCCGCGATCGTGACGCTGCGCTTCTCCGGATCATTGTCGGGCGCGCGCACCGCTTCGACGAGCACCTTGACCTCGAGCGCGCTGCGATCCTGCGCCTCGTCGATCGCGACGTGCTCCCAGATCATCTCTTCGCCGCCCGGTTGGACGAGGCCACCGCGCTTGAGCTGGATGAGCCGCAGCAGCAACGGATCATCTTCGTCATCGAAGCGGCCGGCCGGATCGTCCTCGTCGATGCCGAGCGCCTTGCCTTCGGAGTCGAGGACCGGCTTGCCCTCTTCGTCGACCGGCGGCGGCTGCGGCTTGGCGAGCTGACGGCGCACCCACTGCGTCAGGCGCTCGACGTCGCGCTCGCTGACATCCGAGCCGGCGAAGCCTTCCTTCAAGAACACCGGGTCGGTGAGTAGCTCGGCCCAATCGAGCGTGACGTCGTCGGCGCGCTTCTTCCAGCGTTTCGTGAAGCCTTCGAGCGCGACCCGCACGTTGGCGTCGATCTGTGCCTTCTTCGTCCACGCCGACAGCGACTGCAGGCGAGGCACGAGCTCGCGATCGACCTTGCTGTTCCACGCTTCGACCGCTTCGGCGGAAATCTCGGCGAGCTCGCTGCCAATCGCCTCGGCTTGGCGCTCCACCCAGCGCTCGAGGACCGCGAGCATCACCGGGTGCTTCTTCACGCGCGACACTTGCTCGGGCGGCTCGGGGTTGTACTTCGTCGGCGCGTCGGGCAAGCAGCGCATGCGCGTCGTTCGCGCCCAGCCGGTGTACGTCACGACCGGCACGCCCGACACGCCGAGCGCCGGCAACACGCCAGCGACATAACGCACGAGTGCCTGCGACGGCACGACGAACAACGTGTTCTGCGCGCGGAACCGCTTGCCGTCCTGGAAGTTCAAGAACGCGACACGATGGAGCGCGACGGTCGTCTTGCCCGAGCCCGCGCCGCCTTGAATCACGACGATGCCGCTCGACGGCTGCGTGATCAGCTCGAACTGTTCCTTGTCGATCAGCGCTGCGATCTCCGGCAGCGACTTGTCGGCGCGCGCGACGCCGTGATGAATACCGAGCTTGCCCTTCTCGCCGCTCTTCGCGACCGGCCGCGCCGCCTTGCCCATGCCGCCGTGGAGCACCGGCGAGATCTGGCCGACGGCCTGGACCCACGCGCCGCTCGCGCCCTTCAAGTACGTGCCCTGCGGCGAGCCGATGCGACGCAGGTTGCCTTTGTGGATCGAAACGTTTCGCCGCGCCTCGACCATGCCTTCGACGCGGCGACCGGCGATCTCTTCTTCGTAGTCGTCGCCTTCTTCGTAGCGGTAGTAGATGCGCGACACCGGCGCGTTGCGCCAATCGACGATCTGAACGTTCGCTTCGCGATCGATGAAGCCGCGCTTGCCGACCATCACGTCGCGGCTCTTGCCGCTTTCCTTGAGCCGCAGATGCGCAAAATACGGCGACGTGATGTCGACCGGCAGCGAGCGACCGCCACCGAGCCGCGCCCTCAACGCCGCGAGGCGCGTCATCTGCTCGATCAGCGGCGGCAGGTCTTCGGCGCGTGCTTCACTGATCTGATCGCGGAGCGACAACAAGTCCTTGTCGAGATCCGACGCGCCCACGCGGGGACCTTCGTCTTCCTCCCCCATCGCGACGCGCGCCTGGACCTGGCCATAGAGGCGCTCCTCTTCGGCGATGATGTTCGCCCCTGGACTGCCTTTAGGAACCTCGGTCGCCATGCAGAGAAACGGCGAATCTATCCGAATCCTTACGCCTGACAAGAGCAACCAATGCGACGTCTGGCCGATTGGGCCCTCTAGCTCATGAAAGGCCCCATGGCGAAGCTAAGTACGCGACAGACCATGCCGCTGAATCAGCTGGGAATCCGATCCCAGGCCCCGCTCGTAGGATGTGCGATGACGGTTCAAGAGCAGGCGCTGCCTCTGCTGACCCGCCTCGGTAACTTCGAGCTCGTCCGCCTGCTCGCGCAGGGCGGCATGGCTGACATCTACCTCGCGCGCCAGGTCGGCATCGGTCAGTTCGAGCGTCACGTCGCCGTCAAAGTTCTCAACGCACAACGCGCGAGCGATCCCGAATCCTGTGCGCTGTTCCTCGACGAAGCGCGGCTGGTCGGCATGCTCAACCACGGAAATCTCGCGAGCGTGCACGAGGTCGCCGCGCAGGGTGGCGTGCACTACCTCGCGATGGAGTACGTCCACGGTGCCGACCTCCGCGAGATCCTCGCGCAGGCGCAGCGCGGCGACGCATCGATCGCCTACGAGTGCGCGCTCACGATCGTGATGCAGGCCGCGGCCGGTCTCGATCATGCTCACCGCCGCTGCGCTCCCGATGGCCGCCCGCTCCACCTCGTGCACCGCGACGTCTCGCTGTCCAACATCATGGTTGGCCACGACGGCTCGGTGAAGCTGATCGACTTCGGCATCGCGACGTCGGCCGCGTCGATCCACCGTACGAACCCCGGCATCGTGCGCGGCAAGGCGAGCTACATGTCTCCCGAGCAGTGCCTCGGCGATCCGGTCGATCTGCGCACCGACGTGTTCGCGCTCGGTGTCGTGCTCTACGAGGTCGCAACCGGCCGCCGCTGCTTTCAGGGCAACACGGACTTCGAGCGCATGCTCGCGGTCGTGCAAGGCAACTTCGTGCTGCCGAGCGAACACGTCGCGGACTTCCCGCCTGCGCTCGAGCAAGTCATCTGCAAGGCGCTCGCGATCAAGGCCGACGATCGGTTCGCCACTGCGTCGGAGCTGATCGAAGCGCTCGAGACCGTCGCGCTCCTCGAGGGCTGGACGCTCGGCACGCACCACACGCAGCGCATGATGCGCGGGCTGTTCGGCACCGTTGTCGAACCGTGGGCGACGGCACAGGGCGACGACACCACGTACGTTTGCCCACCGCCGGTGCCGCCGCCGTCGGCGCTCGACGTCCCGCAGCCGACCGTCGTGATCACGAAGCCGCGCCGGTTTGCGCGTGGCACCGAGAGCGATTGTTACGAGACGCCGCCGCTTCCCGAGCCGTGGCACGACGATGACGCACCGACGCGCGGTCGTCGATCGCTCGCGCGATTTTGGGCTGCAGCCTGATACAGTCTCGGCATGCGTCTCGAGCTGCGTGCGAGCCGGGCGGTCCCGGTGGTGTTGTGCCTGTTCGCGATCTTTCCGATCTGCCTGATCGCGTTCGCACCACTGGTCGGCAAGGTGATCGGTGTCGTGCTCACGGCGCTGCTCATCGCGCTCGCGATCGTGCTCGGCAAGCGCAAGCTGATCATCGACGAGCGCGGCGTCACCGCCAAAGGCGTGTTCGGCGTGAAGCGCGTCGATTGGGACGAGGTCGACCACTACACGTACTGGTCGATGGATCAGCAAATGATGTACGCGGGCAGCGGCCAAGGCGCGCTCGGCGCCCTCATCATCATCGGCATCGTCGCGCTCGTGCGCGCGTTCCGGAAGGACCCCAACAAGGGCAATCGGCGATTCGCGCAGGGTCAGCTCAAGCTGATTGCCAAGACCGGCACGAAGCTGCCGATCGACAACCGGTACAACAAGGTCGCCGACGCGCTCGACCTGGTGTTCAACGAGCTGCACCCGCGCCTGCGCGCCGGCACGCCGGACTTCGCGCCGTTCGCGCTCGGCGACACCGAGCTGCGCCACGCCAAGAAGGGCGCGATCGGGCTCGCCGACATCCAGCACATCGGCGCCGGCGGCATGAGCATCACGATCAAGAAGAGCGGTAAGCGGCTGTCGTGGGTCAGCGTGCGGATGAAGAAGATCAAGAACGTGCTCTTGTTCATCGAGCTGCTCGCCGAGCGCGGCCTCGTCATCAAGGCGAACGCGGAGGTATTCATGCCGCCGACCGTCCTCGACAAGCTGCGCGCGGCTGCGTCGCGGCAGGCGGCCCTCCCGCAGGCGCGAGTCGTGGCGCGCGACTGAATTGTCACGCAGCAGGTGCACCACGGTGGCAGAGCGGCGCCGCCCGGCGTGCCGTAGCCTCAGATCCCCATTGCACCATCGGGCAATTGGCCGTAACAACGTGCTGAGATGGCACGCGCGAAAGCTCTACTCGCACACGATCCGTTGCGCCGCTGGACGTCGACGGACGCGAACGACACCTACAACATTCCGCGGTGGGGCTGCGGCTACTTCGCAGTGAACGACCAGGGCAACCTGATCGTGCAGCCGCGCGGTGAGGGCAACGGCGCGATCGACATGAAGGAGTGCATCGACGAGCTCGTCGCTCGCGGCATCCAGCTGCCGATCCTGCTCCGCTTCAGCGACATCTTGAAGGCGCGCATCGAGCTGCTGTGCGCGTCGTTCAACACGGCGATTCGCGAGTACGGCTATCAGGGCCACTACCGCGGCGTCTATCCGATCAAGGTCAACCAGAACCGCACCGTCGTCGAGGAAATCATCGAGTACGGGCGGCCGTTCCACTACGGCCTCGAGGCCGGCAGCAAGCCCGAGCTGCTCGCGATCATGGCGATCCATCAGGACGATGAAGCGCTGATCGTATGCAACGGCTACAAGGACGAGGAGTACATCGAGACCGCGCTGCTCGCGTCGAAGATGGGCAAGACGGTCATCCTCGTCGTCGAGAAGCCGACCGAGCTCGACAACATTCATCGCGTCAGCGAGCGCGTGAAGATCAAGCCGTCGCTCGGCTTTCGCGCCCGCCTGTCGTCGCGCGGCGCCGGTCGCTGGGAGCAATCGGGCGGCGACTTCTCGAAGTTCGGCCTGACGGCCGCCGAGATGGTCGAGGCTGTCGAGAAGCTCAAGGGCTGGGGCGAGGTGGAGACGCTCAAGCTGCTTCACTTCCATCTCGGCTCGCAGATCTCGGCGATCAAGAGCGTCAAGAACGCGCTCCGCGAAGCCGGTCGCTTGTTCTGCGAGATGTACAAGCTCGGTGCCAAGGGCCTCTCGTACATGGATGTCGGCGGCGGTCTCGGCGTCGACTACGACGGCTCGCAGACGAACTTCGCGTCGTCGATGAACTACACGGTTCAGGAGTACGCGAACGACGTTGTCTACGCGATCAAGGAAATCTGCGACGCCGACCAGGTTCCGCACCCGAACATCGTCAGCGAATCGGGCCGCGCGGTCGCCGCGCACCACTCGGTGCTCGTCGTCAACGTGCTCGGCGTGACCGAGTTCGAGACGCACGTCCCGGCGCAGATCGAGAAGCCGGTGCCGCCGCTCGTCACCAACATGTGGGAGACGTACCAAGGCGTCAGCCAGAAGAACCTGCTCGAGAGCTATCACGACGCCGTCGAGTACAAGGATCAGGTCCTTCAGCTGTTCAACCTCGGCCACCTGTCGCTCCAGCACCGCGTGCTCTGCGAGAACCTCTTCTGGGCGATCTGCGAGAAGGTGCTGATGATCTCGCGTAACCAGGCGCACGTGCCCGAGGAGCTCGAAGGTCTCGAGAAGGCGCTCTCGGATACGTACTTTTGCAACTTCTCGATGTTCCAGTCGGTGCCGGACTCGTGGGCCGTCGATCAGCTGTTCCCGATCTGCCCGATCCATCGCCTGACCGAGGAGCCGACGCGGCGCGCGACGCTCGCCGACATCACGTGTGACTCCGACGGCAAGATCGACTCGTTCATCGATCTGCGCGACGTCAAGCACGTGCTCGAGCTGCATCCGAAGCACGAAGGCCAGGACTACTACCTCGGCATCTTCCTGGTCGGCGCGTACCAGGAGATCCTCGGCGACCTCCACAACCTGTTCGGCGACACGAACACGGTGCACGTCCAGCTGTCGCCCGAAGGCGACTACGACGTGAAGGAAGTCGTCGCGGGCGACACGGTGAGCGAAGTGCTCCAGTTCGTCGACTATTCGCCGAGCGACTTGCTCGGCCGCATGCGCAACAACGTCGAGCAGGCGCTGCGCAAGAAGCTGATGACGATCGAAGAGAGCCGCACGCTGATCAATCGCTTCCGTCAGGGCATGATCGGCTACACGTACCTCGATCGCGAGTGATCGTAATGATGCGGCTCGCGGCGGCGATGGTGGTGTTGGTCGGGTGTGCTCCGAGTGAGCGCGAGTGCATCGACCTGCGCGCCGATCTCGATGGTCCGCACGGCGCGGGCATGCCACGACGCTACTGGGACTATACCGACCACCGCGCCAGCGATCGTGACAGTGCTGAGCTCGCGGCTGCGGTCGTGGGCTGCAAGCAGAGCGATCGCGAGCGCGATTGCACCGAAGTCCGCAGGATTCTCGCTCGACCATTCGCAACGCCGCCGAGCGGAGACACCGGCATCTGGGATCCGTCTCCGTTCGAGCAGCTGCGCAAGATGCACTTCCGCGACGACGAGGTCTGGGAGGCGGCGCTCGAGTACACGAAAGACGCCGGGTGGACGTATTACACGCCGTACAGCACGGAAGCCGAGACGTCCAACTCGCGCAGCCGCCTCGCGAAGCTGTGCGGCTTGCAGACGATCACAGTCTCGGTCGACTCGCCGCGATAGGACTGGCCCACGGCGCGGGCCTGCGCGATCATTGCGACATGCGGTTGGCAGCGCTCGCTGCGTTCGTCGTGATCGGGCTCGTCAGGCCGGCGCTCGCCGACGACCGCTGGATGGGTTGGCAGACGCTGCCCGACGGGCAGTCCAACGGCATCGAAGTGTCGTACCGGCCCGCCCAGACCAACGTGTGCGGCAAGGGCAAGCCGTGGGTCGCGATGAGCCCGCGCTTCCGCAACAATTACACCGAGCGCGTCGCCGGCACGCTCGAAGCCGTGTACGCCGAGACGACCGGCACCCGCACCAGCACGACAACGTTCGAGCTCGCGCCGGGCGAGACGAAAGTCATCGAAGGCGGCGCGATCTGTCACAACACGAACCAGTCGCTCAAGCTCGCGATCGTCGGCTTCCGCTTCCCGGATCGCGACGCCGAGCAGAAGAAGATCGCCGAACAGAAAGCCGCCGCTGACAAGGCTGCTGCCGATAAGGCCGCCGCGCAGAAAGCCGCCGCCGACAAAGCCGCTGCAGAGCAGCGTGCGGCCGACGAAGCACGGCGCAAGCAACTCGCTGAACACCACGACCAGGCGACCGAGGCCGGACGCCAGATCGGCGAGCACGAGGCCCGCAAGAGCCAGGCGGAGGCCGACGAGAACGAGCGCAAACGAATCGCCGCGCTCGAGCAAGAGCAGGCTGCACAGGCCGCACGCGAACGAGTCGCTGCATCCCGCAAGGCACAGCTCTCCGATCTGCGACGCGGCGAATTCAGCGTACGGCTGCCGACCGGCTTCGAGCGCGTCGATTACGCGAGCGTCTCCGACAACGGCCTCCTGTTCGGCGTGCGCGCCGAGGTCCGCGGCTTCGCGTGGTGGGCGGCCGACGGTGAGCGCGTCAATCCGAGCGGCACAGGTGTCGAGTTCGCGCTTGCGGCCGGCTACGCCAAGATCACGAACAACCTGGCGAGCATGGATTCGCCCGTCGAGACCAGTCTGACAAACGTGTTCTCACGCGTTCGGCTCTGGCACGGTCCGCTCGCGCTGGGTGCCGCGGTCGAGTGGACCCGCTACTCACACGCCGACAGCGGTGCACCGTCGCAGGATGACTCGCTGGTCTCGCTCAGCCCGGAAGTCGCGTTCGGCCTGCTCGCGACCAAGCTCGTCGCCGTCGAGCTCGGCGCGCGGATCGGCGCGGTCGGGACCTCGCTCGGCAACCTCTCGTTCAGTGCCTCGAACGACCTCTACACCGCTGCGTACGCGGACGTCGCGATCAATTACATCTACGCCGGCGCGACGGCCATGCGCTATCTCTCGTCGAGCGGCAACGTCGGCGAAGCATGGAACGCGATGGGTGCCATCGGGTTCCGCGTCCCGTTCTGACGTCAGACGACGAGCCGGCGCACGAGCACGATCGAGACGTCGTCGAGCACGGCGCCGATGTCGGTGCGCACGAGGTCGACGAGATTGTCGGCCGCCGCCGCGAGATCGGGGCCTGCCGCGATGCGCGCGATGTCCATTGGCTTCGCGGTGCGAAACAAGCCGTCACTCGCGACGAGCAGCGTCGCCTCCCCGAGTGCGGCCTCGCTCGTCGGCATGACATGCGCGCCCGAGCCGAGCAGCGGCTTGCGCTCCTGGTTGCCGGTGATCGCTTCGATGCGCCGATCGCGATAGACCAGCCACGCCTCGGAATCACCGACGCTCGCGCCGCGGATCTTGGCTTCGTCGAGCACGACGACAATCGCGGTCGTCTGGCCGCCGCGGAGGCGTGCGGTGTCGCGATCGAGCGTCTGCAAGATCACGGACCAGTCAGCGTCGGAGCCGGCGAGCACTTGCACCGTGTCGAGCACCGCTTGCGCCGCAAGGTCGCCGTTGCTCGTGCCGCCCGCGCCGTCGGCTAGCGCGATCGTGATGCCTCCGTCGTTGCGCTCGAACACCGCTGCCCGATCTTGCCCCTCGCCGCGCATCGGCTGGATCTTGATCACGTACTCGAAACTGCCGGCGATCACTGCGGGCGCAGTATAGACTGCGCGGATGATTCGCGTGCGAGCTGCGACCGTTGCCGATGTGGCAGAGATCCTGCCGCGCACGCGCGCACTAAATGCGCAAGAGGACATCGTCGTTGACGATGCAATGCTCGAGGCAGCGCTGCATCGGTTGCTCGGTGACGCGACGTTGGGTGCGGTGTGGCTCATCGAAGATGAACGGCCGATCGGCCATGCGGTGGTCACGTACGGTTTCGATCTCGAGTTTGCCGGCCGCGATTCGTTCCTGACCGAGTTCTGGATCGACGAGTCTCACCGGTCACGCGGGGCCGGCAGGATCGCACTCGATCTGATCGTCGACGAGTTGCGTGCGCGCGATATCCGGGCATTGCATCTCGGCGTGCGGCCCGAGAATCCAGCACGCCGGCTCTACGAACGCGCAGGGTTCACGACGTCGCCGCGCCTCCTGATGACGCGGCTGCTCGCGTAGAATTCGCTTCCAGCGTGCTCTTCTTCGTCGCGATCAAGACCGCGACAAACGCGCCACCGATCAGCGAGCGGATACGTAGCAGCAGAACGACGGCGACGGCCGTGGTCTCTGGAATGCCAAAGCTGTGCGCGAGCAGCGCCTGTGCGCCTTCCTGGACGCCGATCTGACTCGGCACCATGAAGCCGGCGACCGCCATCACGATCGGCAGCGCGGCAAACACGAGCGCTTGCTCCCAGGACAAGGTGACGCCGAGCAGGTGGAACGCGACCACGATCTGCGCGCTCATCGCGAGCCGGAACAGCACGTTGAAGAAGAACGCGAGTGCAAGCTGGCCCGGCTCGCGGCGCAGCATCCGCTGGACGCTGGTGTCGACGTCATCGCCGAACTGATGATCGCGTTCCTTGCGGCGCAGACGCGTGATCAAGTGATGCACGCGACCGACCAGTCGGAACCGCGATGCGAGCAGCGCGATGAGACCGACCGCGACGGCGAGCACGATGAAGCCGATCACGGTGATGCGGGTGTATTCGGGCGGCAGTCCCGTGTGAACGAGCGCGATCGCACCACCGAGCACGAACAGAACGTTTGCGGCTCCGTACGTCAGGCGATCGACGACGATCGCGGCGACACCGGCCGGCCGATCCGACTTGTGCGGCAGCCAGAACAGGCGCACGAGATCGCCGGCAAACGAGACGACCGGCGTCACTGCGTTCGCGCCCGCCGCGACGAATCGACTCGCGATCGACTGCCAGATCGTCGGCCGCGCAGACCGCGGTAGCAGCACGTGCCACGGCAGCCCGGCGATCGCGATGCCGAGCGCATGGATCACGAGGAGCCAGAGGAAGCCCGGCCCGACCATGAGCAGCTGATGCGCGATCGCGGCCGGACCGAGGTGGTAGATGACGGCCGCAAGCAGTCCGAGCGCGAGGATCGCGCCCACGATCCGCAGAACGCGCATGCGACGACGGCGCTGCGAGAACTCCTCAACCGGTGCGAGCGCTGTCGTCACACCATCGAGAGACGCAAGCGACGGGCCACGCTAGGCGGGCTTTGCGGCTCCGTACGACCGCGAAAGCCGCGGTGCGAGAGCAGTGGCATCGATCGCGACGGGCTCGCCGTGCACTGGGACCACCGTCGCGATCGGCCAGCCGAGCACGCGATCGATCGATGCACGTGCTGCCTCCCGATCTTTCGTCAGAAAGCCCCACAAGCGGCTCTGCTTCAGCTGCTTGCCACCGACGCCCATCATCGCGAGCACCATCTTGGTGCGCAGATTCGCCGGCTCCGTGACGTTGAACATGAAATCGCCGCAGAGCAGCGCGCCCGTCGGGCGATGGAACAGCAGCGTCTCGTTGATCTTCGGCGCGCCCGCGATGAGCTGGACCTCGAGGTCGCCGATCGAGGCGCTGCCGAGCTCGTCGTCGATCGTGAGATCACTGCGCTTCGCGGCGAGACCGGGCGGCGCGTGCACGATCGCGTGTGGCCAGCGCTCTTTCGCCGCTTTGAGATGCAGGTGATGGTAGAGGTTCGGCGCGACGATGTGTTTGACCTCGCCTGCGGCGTTGATCGCTTCGACCTGCGCGTCGTCGAACTTGATCGGCGAATAAAGTAGCAGCGATCGATCGGCGAGCCGGATCACTGCGGTGTTGAGCGGCATGACGACCCCACCCGGCATCCGCATCCCCGGTCCATGCACCTGCCACACATCCGTAGCGACTTGCTTCACGCGGCTAGTCAAACACGCGTCGGGCCTTCGGGCCCTGTGGCGAATCGTCTCTGCCAGAACTCGACGGCATGCCAGCCGTCCAGCTTCCAGCCGGCATCGTAAAACGTACCGACGCGCTCGAAGCCGCACTTCTGGTGCAGCTTCACGCTCGCCTCGTTCGGCAGCGTGATGCCGGCGACCGCCGAACGAAAGCCACGCCGCGGCAGCTCGTCGAGAAGCGCGTCGTAGAGTCCGGTACCGAGACCACGGCCACACGCGTGCGGCGCTAGATACAGGCCGACCTCGGCCGTCCAGCTGTACGCCGTGCGCTCGCGCCATACGCCCGACTTCGCATAGCCCACGGCGCCCTGGCGATCGCCGACGACAAACCATGGATAGCGATCGCTCGACTTCCACATCTCGAGCAAGTAGTCCGCGGTAATTGGCTCGTACGCGAAGTGGATTGCGGTCGTCGCGATGTAGTGATTCGTGATCGAGGCAATCGCGGTGAAGTCGTCCTCGGCTGCCGGGCGAATCATCATGGCCCTCGTATGCTACCGTCGAAGTGATGACGCGCTTGCTCGTAGTCGCCGCTTTACTCGCCGCCTGCAGCAAAGGCGATTCAGGACCACCTTGCGACAAGGTCGTCGATCACATGATGGATCTGACGAAGCAGATGATGCCCGGCCACGACCCGGAGTCGCTCGGCGAGCGCAAGCAGATGATCGAGCAGTGCAAGAGCCGCAAGTACTCTGCCGCAACGCGGCGATGCCTGCTCGACGCGAAGTCATTCAATGATCTCGCGACCTGCCAGACTCGCGATCAGAAGACTTCGACGCCTACGCCACCGGCGCCGCCCGAACAGCCTGCTCCGACGCCGCAGGCACCGGCACCAGCTCCGCCGGCCGGCTCTGGTAGCAGCAGCTAGGCGGTGGTAGAGAGGGCCATGCACGACGCGATCGTCCAGGTCCCCGAGCCGCACAACGAGCCGATCTATCTCTACTCGCCGGGCAGCGCCGAGAAGGCGCGCCTCAAGGCGGCGCTCGCGGATGTCGAGCGCGAGGTGGTGGAGATTCCGTGCGTCGTCGGTGGCCAGCGCGTCACGACCGGCCGCATTCGCGAAGTGGTGATGCCGCACCGCCACAAGCACGTGGTCGCGCGCTTCCACGCT